>JABGUO010000052.1 GCA_018646565.1 Opitutia bacterium
ATTAACGAAACTTTTTTCACCCATTATTCAAATGACAGAGAATCCTTATTTTTCTTATGCAGAAGCTTTTGAAAGAATAACAAATGAGGGAAAAAACTTACCTTTTGGGGGAATTCCTTCGGCGAAGAGGAAAAAACCTACAGAAGGGTCACCAGTCGTTTTGATAATGTCTCCCCATCCCGATGATGAATGTATTATTGGTGGGTTCCCCCTTCGTTTAATGCAGGAAACGGGTGTCCATGTGGTCAATGTCGCAGTCACACTGGGCAGCAATCCAGAACGCAAGGAGGAAAGACTAAACGAACTTAAAGAAGCTTGCGATTGGATTGGATTTGAACTTCAGGAAACTCAACCCAAGGGCCTCGATAAAATTAACCTCGCGAGTCGAAAAGAAAATCCAACCGAGTGGGCGGAAGCAGTTAAAACCATCGTTGAAATTATAAAAAAATGGAACCCAAAGGCAATTTTCTTTCCCCATGCAAGTGACTGGAATCTAACCCACATAGGAGTCCATCAACTAACTTTGGACGCTCTCTCTTGCCTGCCCACAATCAAAACTATTCTGGTTGAGACTGAATATTGGGGACAGATGAAAAACCCTAATTTAATGGTGGAAATTTCGACTGTTCAATTATCAATGCTTCTATCCGCACTCTCCCATCATCGAGGAGAATTAATTCGCAACCCTTTTCACCTTAGACTCCCCTCATGGATGCAGGACAATGTTAGGCTTGGAGCAGAGGTTGTTGGTGGACAGGGCGGACACTCCCCCTCTTTTTCTTTTGCCACCCTGTACCGCGTGAATCAATGGAACCAAGGTAAGATGACTCCTGCATGGGCGGGAGGCAAGATGCTCGCCAGTGAGGAAAACAGCCAAAAAGCTCTCATTACAGATTAATCCTACTCATTAAAGCTCAAAGTACTTGCTTTAATTTCGTAAGAAAAAATCTTTTCTCCGCTTAAATCAAAAGCTTCCATCAAAAGAACAGGATCTTTAAGACGAGTGTTAAAACGAAGTAAACTAAAACCACAAGTCTTATTATACCCCCATATCAAACCATCCGTTTGAACCACCGGGTGAACATGACGATTGGTTAGGCGGCCACTCACAAATTCGTAAAGATCATACCCTTTTGGGCGTAAAGTCTTACGTAAATCAATTCGATGACGATCCGCCGCAATCAGTACGACTCCTTCAATTTTTTCTTTTTCAATAAAGGTGAAAATTTCTTCTCTTTCTATGGGGTATCCATCCCACGGATCTTGGCTTCCCGGTTTCACTCCTGCGGAAAAAGGAACTGACGATGCAATCAACTTAAAGGCCGCATCCGACGCAATTAAAGTTTTCTTCAACCATTTCTTTTGAACAGGTCCAAGCATCGTCTTTCCCTTCAGATCTCGATAATGCCTACAATCTAACATAATAATCTGCACCTTACCCAGGGTAAAAGAATGCCAACATCCAGGGCTCTCCTCTCCTCCCCCCATCCTAGGATTATTCCAGTTTCGTTTAAAATTTTCAAAAACTGAACCTTTCCAACTCGGCTTATTAAAATATGGCCCGGGAATACAATCGTCTGTTCCAAAATCGTGATCATCGTAAATGGCATGCATCGATGAACCCGCCACTAACTTTCTCCATTCTGGCCTCGAATGCCTACGAGAATAACAATAGTTTCCAGTCAATTGGGCATTTTTAGGATCATCTATATAAACATTATCACCAAGCATCAAAGTGGCTCGGGGTTCATGACCAGCAATCAAATCCCAGGTTTTTTCATACTCGGGGACAAAACCCGCACACCCCCCGAATGCCAAAGTAAACTTGTCTCCTTCATCTGCTTGCGGAAAAGTACGGAATCCAAAATCCACCCCCGGTAATTTAATTTCCTCTCCATTCACGAAAACTTGATAAGCGAAATAAGTTCCTGGCAAAAGACCATCCAACTCGATTACCCCCACAAAACGATTTTCTTTTCGGGTACGAATTGATTCACGACCTGAATGACCAGAAATCTCGACTGCCACTTCCTGTGCCCCGTCAGTTCGAAACCAAAAACTAGCCCCCGTATCAGTAACTCGACCAAGCATCGGGCCGTGTAATAACGGTGAAGGAGAAACCTCCTTTTTCCATTTTATGAATGCGGGGTATTCGCGAAGGGGGGCAAGCCATTCCCTGGGTTCTGATAATAATCGCTCAAAAGGTAAACCATCACGAACCGCTTGCTGTGCTATACCCAAAGTCTTATCGATTCTCCCTTCATGTAGCTGGCAAAGAATAGAAATGAAGTTTTTTTCGGCCGGATCTGTATGTTTCTTACCATTTTTCAATTCATGATATGCTTGATCGATTTTATCTTCCGCTAAGTAACGAAAAGCATTTCGTTCACGATCATGCTGAGCCAGCGATAATGAGTTTAAAAATCCCATTAAACCTAGAATGAAGCATAATAAAACTTGGGTAATGAGATTATTTGTGAACATAGAATATACTATATTTAAATTTTTAAAAAAGTGTGAAGTCAAAAAAGACAATCTTATCCAATAATAAGATTATCTTACTGTGAATTGGGCTTGAAAGAAAGGGTGTGAAAATCAAGATCGTTCATTATGAAATTATCCATGTTGATCTTTTTCTCACTTATTTCTTCAATTTATCTGCTCGTGGTCCCAATATTATCCTAATCATGGCTGTCGATATGGGGTATGAATGCCTCGGGGTCAAAGGAGGTGAGATATACAAGACTCCGTTTTGCTCAATAATCAATCCAATTCTTACCTCCACTACTTGCATGTTGTGGAATATGGGGTGTATAACTTTGTTTGGAGAAAGATTGACTTTTTCCACACTTTTGAGTGATTGGTTAAATAAAGATGAATTCAGTGAGAAAGTTAGTTCAATGGTAACGATTGAAGATCCCATACTTAGTTCCAAAGAAATAAAAAAATGAAGAAAAATCTTGGCTTAGTAATTTTGTTTTTTGGTGCAATGACTACGATCTATGCCGACATACCGCTATTGGTTGTATCTCTACAACAGGACAAGGTCATGGATTCGCTACATATAATATCGACCATTGAATGGAATCGAGATGATCTTGATCAAGAAAAGAGAGAAGCACTTGCAAACAGGGGAATATTTTATCGAAAACCGGAGGGAAGCAAGGTCATCCAAAGGTATGTGCTTGGTGGCAAAAATATAAGGGTGGAGATGGTTTTTCCTAAGCAGGAATATGGAAGACGACTGAATGAAAGCACAAGGGTTGAACTCACACTTTCAGAGGGTAACAATTCACTCTTTTACTCCAGCAACTTCGGACAACACTCAGGGGAGTATACGACCAAGCCGAAATCAGGCATCAAGTTTAGACCGAAGCAGCTAAGCATCTACAAAACCGATAAATTACACTTCAAAGTCTCCGGAGTTTATGGTAAAATGATCTATAAGGATGGTTTAGAATTTGAAAAAGGATTAACCTTCGATCTCTGTGTAGAAGATAAGGTAGTAGACGAAGCTTTTATGATGAATTTAGTATCAAGAATGAATAAGTGATCATTTAATAAATCAAATACAGGAGAAGAAAAATAGCTTCCACGCAAACGGCGTGGGCTTCAAATCAGCCTGTTAATCTAATAGTAAGCAGTTGAAAAGATTGAAGGTCAGGGACTTGACTTTCCATCAAAGAAATACCGTAAGGTCGGACAAACGGATGCCTCAATGTATTAAACCGGCAAGATCAAATTGTGATTGCCCCAAGTTGAGCGAGATAGGTTTTCAGAAGAGTTCAAGATTGACGATTATTTCATCAATTACCTGTTTAATAGCCTGCTCCACATTTACAGGGAGGGCTTCATTTTCATCCGGTTCTTCCAGTGACTCTAACTGGCTCGAAAGAAGGCTAGCGGGCATAAAGTGATTTTCTCTAAGGGTCATGCGCTGGGCGAGAATCGATTCTCTTGCATGTAAATAAACCAACTGGACTCCGGCATTTTCAACTCCTAAGATTCTCCGACTATTCCTAGAAAGTGCCGAGCAGGTCACAATTGCTCCGTCGCCCTTTTCTTGGTACTCATCTATTGCAGAGCGAATACTTTTGAGCCAAGGAATACGATCGTCTTCAGTGAGGGGTTCGTCATTGGCCATTTTTTTCACATTTTCCTCAGAGTGAAAAGTATCACCCTCGATAAAATCGATTCCCAGTTTCTGTGAAAGAATCTGGGCCACTGTACTTTTACCCGATCCACATACTCCCATAATTATGATAATCATAAATTGTACTCGATTCTCTTAACCTTCTAAGCCTAGCATTAGATTTCTCCGCCTTCGCCCATTTTTCAAATCATCGGGAAAATCCGTGAACCAATCAGGCAGACTATTAATCCGGTCACCGCCATTATAATCCCCATCA
>JABGUO010000360.1 GCA_018646565.1 Opitutia bacterium
AGCGAGCCGCTGCATCGCACTCCTCCTGGTCAAAACCTCGGTGAGCATAGGCATTTTTAACAAGGGCATTATGTATGCCCTCGGGTACTATGTAAAACTGTTCTTCGCTTTTGTTCATGATTCCGAATGAGTGTGAAAATTTCGATCAAGTGTGGTTTATTATTGGTACATCATTTGCCTGGGCAAGTGGTTTCTCACCCTTCAAGGCAAGAATCAGATTCTCCGCCGCCATTCCTGCCTGTCTTTGTACGGACTCATAGGTGCGGGATCCGATGTGCGGAGTAATCACTGTGTTTTTCGCCCGTAAAATCGGATGGTCAGAAGGAGGCGGTTCAATATCGAGAACATCCGCACCATAGCCGCCCACCTTTTCGCAATTCAATGCATCGGCAAGATCGCTTGAATTGACAATTTCTCCCCGTGCACAGTTCAGGATAATTACCCCGTCCTTCATTTTTAAAATACTTTCCGCATTAATCAAATCTCTCGTTTCATCGGTTAAGTTAACATGCAAACTGACCACCTCCCCGGCATTCAGCGCCTCTTCAATATTTTTGCAGCGTTTCACATTATACTCACGGGCAAATTTTTCATCCCAATAAAGATCAAACCCGACCGCATTCATTCCGAATGCCTTCGCCCGGATTGCGACTTCTTTACCAATCCGGCCCATTCCAATGATGGAAATAGTTTTTCCCATAATTTCATTTCCGGTCAATCGTACCCACTCCCCAGCCGCACAGTGGTTTGCCTCAGTAATTAACTGCCTCGACAAAGCAAGAAGCAGCGCAAAGGTATGCTCCGCCACTGTGGTGTGGTTTACCCCGGGGCAAAAAGTAAGCGGTATTTTTTTCTCCGTAACATAACCGACATCAATTTTATCCAGGCCAATTCCATACTTGGAAATCACTTTCAAACGGGGAAGTGCCCGGTCGACTACTGCCTTAGTGATTTCATCATCCCCACAGATAAAGGCATCTACATCCCCCACTAACTCAAGCATCCGGGCTTCTGTCAACGGGCCCCGTTCACAGAGGAGTTCAAACCCGGCTTCACTGAGTTTGTCGTGATGGGGTCCGGGTGTGTCTTGAAAAGAAGTGGTGGTAAGCAGTACTTTCATAAAGGTATAGAATTTGTAAACATAAAGGCTTTACACGAGTTAAGCCTGGTGTCAATTGTAGTTAATAAATCCTCAGTAACTCGTTCCACTTCCACTCACTCTTTTGATTATGAAATATTGCTTCCTCGTACTTTTCCCATTTTTCGCCTCCCTTTTTCTTTCTCCACTAGGAGCTGAGAAGTCCAAGCAAAAATGGGTCAACTTGTTTAATGGAAAGGATTTGTCCGGATGGCACAACCCCTATTCCCACGGTGAATTTAAAGTGGTTAAAGGAGTGATCGAACTAATCGCGAATAAAAAATTCTTTCTTGCCTACGACCAAAAATTTAGTGACTTCATCCTCGAGGCAGAAATAAAATTACCTGAAGGAAAAGCGAATTCCGGCTTTCTTTTTCGCTCCCAAAAAAGGGAGAATGGAAGCATGTTCGGCTATCAGGCAGAAGTGGACGGTTCCGACCGTAATTGGTCCGGTGGTTTATACGACGAAGGTCGGCGCGGTTGGATTCATCCGAAAAAACCAATCGTAAATCCATACAACGACGAACATTGGAAAAAAAATAGGAGTGGAGCCTTCAAGCGAAGTGATTGGAACCATTACAAAATCCGCTGCCTGGAGGAGCATATTCAAATTTGGGTAAATGGTATCAAGACCACCGATTTGAAAGATTCAACTGATGCCAAGGGATTCATTGCGATTCAACACCACGGTGAAAAAGGTCAGGTGTACCGGTTTAAAAACATCAAAATCCTTGAACTCTGATCTTTCGGTCTATTGAAAAGGTACAACTTACATGATGAAATCTTTTAAAATTGGAATTATTGGTGCGGGCGTAATCGCTGATTTTCACGCCCAAGCTTTTCAAGCCATGGAGGGTGCGGAATTAGTCGCCGCCTATGCCCGTAAGGATGAAAAAGCAAAAACATTCGCGGACAAATACGGCTGTGCCGGTTACTCCGACTTAAGTGAATTCCTCCGTCATCCTGATATGGAAGTGGTTACCATTTGCTCAGTCAGTGGTGCCCATCTTGATCATGCCACCGCAGCGGCAGAGGCGGGAAAGCATATCATTTGTGAAAAACCACTGGAAGTCACCACCGAGCGAATTGATCAGATGATCGGGGTTTGCGAAAAAAATAAAGTTTCTCTTTCCGGTGTATTCCCACGTCGTTTTAATGATTCCACTTACATTTTCAAAAAAACAATCGAGGAAGGAAGGCTTGGAAAAATTGTGCTCTGTGACACTGCCATTAAGTGGTGGCGCTCTCAGGAATACTACGACAGCGGAGCGTGGCGCGGAACCTGGAACTTGGATGGCGGGGGTGCCCTGATGAACCAGTCGATCCATACGATCGATCTCATGCTTCACTTATTGGGGGATGTAAAATCTGTATCCGCCTCGGGCGCCTTAGAAGCACACGAAGGAATTGAAGTGGAGGATGTGGCCGTAGCAATTGTTGAATTTAAATCTGGAGCTCGTGGAGTCATCCAAGCTTCCACTGCCTGTTTTTCCAACACCGGGCTACCTGCATCCATCCATATCTGCGGGGACCAGGGATCTATCATGATGGTGGACGACAAATTCAGCGTTTGGGACTTAAAAAATCACCAACCCGCAGATGAAAAAATTCTCTCCGAACATGGAGTGTATGAAAATACGTCAGGGGCTGGGGCAGCGGATCCCAAAGCGATCGATTTCCTCTGGCACCAAAGAAATTTTGAAAATGCACTTAACGCACTTCGGAACGAAGAAAAGCCAGAAGTCGACGGTACGGAAGGCAGGCGGGCAGTTGAATTAATCACCGCCATTTACCAGTCCATGAAGAACGATGGTGTTAAAATCACTCTCTAATTTAACAATTTAAACTATGTATTTAACCGGCATTGCGGACGAAGCGTCCCAAAATATTGAAACTCAAATTGAAGTGACCCGACAACTCGGATGGAACGCGATTGAATCTCGCTTCATCAATGGAAAGAACATTCACGATCTAAGTGAGGAAGCATTTGATCAGGTCTGCGAGACACTGGATGGAAGCGGTGTCCATATTAACGCATTTGGGTCTGCCATCGCCAATTGGGGAAAAGATGTACGCGACGACTTTGCCATTACCGAGGCGGAGATCAACCGAACTATTCCCCGGATGAAAAAATTGGGTGCAAAATATGTCCGCGTGATGAGTTACAAAGTGGTGGAAGGTGTCGAGCTAATGGCAGAAGAACGAATTAAACGCCTACAACTCATTCTCGATGCGTTCACCGCTGAGGGTATTACGGTTGTCCATGAAAACTGTATGAATTACGGAGGTATGAGTTGGCAAAACACTCTTGAGCTTATCGATGCCCTCCCGGGGATGAAACTGGTCTACGATACCGGAAATCCGGTTTTTAACCGCGATCGTTCAAAAGAGGGAAACCATTGGCAGGATCCCTGGGAATTTTATCAGAATGTGAAGGAACACATTGCCTATGTCCATGTCAAGGACTGCCTCAATCCAACACCGGAAAATGGAAACAAGGAAGTATACACCTACCCGGGCGATGGACAGGGCCGCATATTGGATGTTATGACCGACCTTAAGAAAAGCGGCTATGATGGGGGCATTTCAATCGAACCCCATCTCGCAGCCGTTTTTCATGATGCGGATTCAAACACC
>JABGUO010000361.1 GCA_018646565.1 Opitutia bacterium
GCCCTTATTAGGCGGTTCCATGAGGCAAAAAAAACGGGGCAATCTGAAGTTTGTATTTGGGGGACTGGAAAACCAAGGCGAGAACTTTTACATGCAGATGATTTAGCAGATGCATTACTGTTTTTATTGTCCGTGGATAATCCGCCTGATTGGATAAATGTCGGAACCGGGAAGGATCAAACTATTTTGGAATTAGCAAACTTGGTCAAGGACACAACTGGATTTGTCGGTGCAATTACACATGATTTAACCAAGGAGGACGGAACACCAGTTAAGAGGTTAGATGTTTCATTACTTGATAACCTTGGATGGAAATCAAGAATATCCCTTGAAGAAGGAATAAAAAGCACTTATGGCGATTTTTTACGATGCGAAGAGAATAACTCTTTGCGAATTTGAATAAAAATTAATTATTCGAATTGTTTTCGGAAATGTTTAAATTCATCCGATAACTCTCTCAAATGATAACGAAGGGTTTCCACTTCGTCTTTTAATTCGGTAAATTCCTTTGTCATTTCTTCGACCTGATCAATTCGTTTATCGGGACCCGGTACATACACTGCAACTCCGTCATTCAATTCCTCAATTACTGGTTTGGGTGCCAATTTATGGAATCTACGTTGTTCTTTTTGTCCGGGAGATGAATCCATAATACCAATAAGGGCAGGATCTCGATCCATCAATTCTTGGAGAGTCTCTTCGACATCAGAAATTCCATCAAACGAAAACATTCGACTTGCCCGATTATTCAATTCGCCAGTTGTTTGGGGTCCGCGATTAAGTAACTCGGCAAGAAGTGCTCGTTCCGGTTTAATTAAATCCAATTCCTTCTCTGCATTGTGTTGGTATTTTGGTACACGTGAACCGACAAGGTCAACTCGATGCACCAGTCTTTTAGTGCGAAGTTCTTCAATTATTTTTTTTACCTCATCTTCATCAAAATCGGTTCGTGGTAATCGATTGTTTTTCTGATTACACGCATTAACCAAACCATTTAGACTCATTGGATAGTATTCTGGCGTAGTCAGTTCTTTTTCGATCAAGGAACCTAAAACGCGGGTTTCCTCAAAAGTTAGTTCAACCAATGTGTTATCTTCACTAATTGCTTCGTCCATAGAAAACAAGTACAGGAAGATATTGAAAAACGAAAGACTATAAAAGAGCTCGTTTGAGCTTAGAGGCCTTTAATTATCAGAAACTATGTTAACCAAACGATGAGGCTTATCAAATTCAACCTTACCGGGGGTAAGAGCAAAAAGTGTGTGGTCGCGACCCAATCCCACATTTTTGCCAGGATGGTATTTTGTGCCGCGTTGTCTTAAGATAATATTGCCAGCAACAACTGATTCGCCGCCAAACTTTTTAACGCCTAAGCGTTTACTATTACTATCTCTTCCATTTCTAGAAGTACCTTGTCCTTTTTTGTGTGCCATATTGGAATTCTCTTCTGTTTACTTTAAATCAATTGATTCGATTTGAACCACTGAAATATGTTGGCGATGTCCTTTTCTTCTTTTGTAACCCTGCCTTCTTTTCTTTTTGAAAATAATTATTTTCTTATCCTTCTTATTCTCGAGAATCTTTGCTTTTACTGTAGCTCCTTCTACATTAGGAGTACCAAAGGTCGCTTTGCCTTCGTCTACAAGCATGAGAACTTGATCAATGCTTACTTGATCACCTTCGTTTGTGTCGGGGTAGCGATTTACGAAAAGTATATCGCCTTTTTGGACAGTAAATTGGCTGCCCTGTGTTTGAATAGTGGCTTTCATGATAGGAAATGAGACAATAAACCATTTAACTTTGAAATTGGCAAGCGCCATCTTAGCTTTTCGCATATCGAAATATATGCATAATTAGAATTTATTTTATGGAATTTGACAATCAGTTGGTGGATGAAAAAATAGTCCTTTCTTATTTTGAGAATAGGGGTGTTCTCGATCATTATGAAGAAGCGACCCGCAAAATTGGATTATGGGCATCTGAAGAATTGATTTTTCGAAAATGTTTTCCAAGTCATAATGCGGAGATTTTAGAATTAGGCTGCGGGGTAGGAAGGATAAGCTTTTCTTTATGGATGCTTGGATATGAAAAATTATCGGCCAGTGATGTTTCCAGTAAAATGGTGAGACGTGCTTTGAACATTCAAAAAGAAAGAAATAGTCGAATCAAATTTCTTACTGCTGATGCAACTCAATTAGCATTTGCAAGTAATTCATTTGATGGAGTTATTTTCGGATTTAATGGATTAATGCAAATTCCACACCGAACGAATCGGAAAAAAGCGATACAAGAATGTTTTCGAGTACTTCGCCCAAATGGAAGGTTTGTTTTTACTTCTCATGATCGTTCCCTTCCGAAATGGAAAAAATTTTGGGCGAATGAACGAAAAAAATGGAAGATTGGATTACAAGATAAAGCCCTTGTCGAATTTGGAGATCGATATGGAGAAACTCCGAATGGAAAATTATTTATTCATGTTCCAGACTGTTCAGATGTACGAAAAGACTTAAAAGATGCGGGTTTTTTATTGGAGCGCGATGTATTGCGATCCCGCATTTCTGAAGAATCTAAGAGAGTCCAAGACTTTTCAGATGAATGTCGATTTTGGATCGCCCGTAAACCTGACCTTTAGAACTTAGTTACCTTAGCTGACTTCAAGGCATTCTTTGTCCAACTCCATCGTTCCTACACGAGTCGCTGGGCCAGTCATTTGAACATTGAATTCATCATCGATGAGCAGACCAATTTCACCTCCTGGCATTTCCACGATAATATTTTCATCACATGCCCCCATTTTCCGTGCTACTGCGCCTGCCGCTGAACTGCTACTTCCTGAAGCTAGGGTATAGCCAGCACCGCGTTCCCAGATTTCAATTTTGATTCGATTACGATCAATGATCTGTAAAAATTGAACATTAGTACGGTTTGGAAAGTTGGAATGATTTTCTAAGCCTGAACCCAATTCCATCGCCAGTGCTTGATTTGCATTCTTCACAGGAATAACACAGTGTGGATTCCCAATTGTAGCGGCAAAATATTGTAAGCTTTTACCATTTACTTCAATTGTTTCATCACAAACTTCTCTTGAATTACCCTGCACATTAACCGGAATTTTATCGCTATGAAAACTTACTTTCCCCATTTCAACAATTATTACCGATTTATCTTCAGATACCTGACAAGATACAACTCC
>JABGUO010000362.1 GCA_018646565.1 Opitutia bacterium
AGGAAAACACGAACCTTCGAACTCAAGTCGGAAATACAATCGGGAAGTTTTTTTGTAGTTGGGGGACAGAAAGCATACGTCGCTGAAATGGGAGAAGTGTTCTCCAACGCACAGGGCAGGCGAGATGCGCGCCTCCGGGTAATTTTCGATAACGGCACTGAAAGTAATATGCTAAGAAGGTCTCTTCAAAAACGGTTATGGGACGACAGCACCTCTAGAAGAATTGTAGAACCTGAACTTGGTCCCTTATTCACGGATGCAGTTAATGAAGATGATCAAGCAACTGGAGTAATCTATGTTTTAAGAAGCCAATGCCAGCATCCTGAAATAGTGAAAAATCGTGAAATAATTCACAAGATAGGATTCACAAAGGGAGATGTTGAAAGAAGAATTGCCGATGCTTCCAATCAGCCTACTTATCTACTTTCAGATGTTGAGGTAGTGGCTACATATGAACTTTATAATCTCGATGCAGGAAAGCTTGAAAACATAATTCATAAGATCTTTTCAAATGCCAAACTAGACATTGAGTTGAAAGATCGCTTTGGAAAACCATACAACCCAAGAGAATGGTTCTTGGTACCTCTACCAGTTGTAAGAGAAGCCATTGAAAAGATCAAAGACGGCACAATATCCAAGTACCTATATAATATAAATTCAGGCCAATTAGAAATAAGTAGTTAAGAAAATCAAATTGCTAATAGTCAAAACTTTGTTAGTAATTAAATTTCGTTCGTTGAAAATTAAATTTTGTTAAGTTAGTAAGTTGATTGCAGTACCTCTTTGGTACCTAAAATTCATTATCAACATTTAACTCAAAACCCTGATAGCTAGTACCTATCTGCATTATCAAAAAAGTTAAAATTAATGACAAACAAGCAGCTATCCTGCTTTAAAACTTACACAAATATCTAATTTACAACACATTGGGGGATTAGCTCAGTTGGTTAGAGCGCGTGCATGACATTCATGAGGTCACTGGTTCGATTCCAGTATCTCCCACCATTTTTAAATCAAAATTATTCAATGAATAAACAGAAGAAATCCAAGATGGAATGGTTTATTATCATTGGGCTTATTCTCCGTTTTGGATCTGTTTGGTTACTTGCCCACTGGAATCTTTCCCGTCAACCTCCTCACCATAAAGGTCCAGGAAGTGTAGGGTATGAAGAACCGACTCCACCATCGGATCTAATTAATAAATAAACCTGTATTTATTTTGCGGACGCCCTCAATCTCCTAGGTGAGCATGGAAAGTATTATATGATGAGAAAGAAGCTGTCTCTACCCTAACCGATTAACTTCTTCAGTTGACACTTGGATTTTGAAACTAATTTTCATGTTTAATTAATATGCTGTATTTACTTTATTTTTTGTACTCTTTCAGTTAGCTAATAAGCATGCTTATTCATACAGTTATTTTTTGGCTTAAAAAGAGTTTAAATGCGGAGGATCGTTTTCAATTCTTTCAAGGAGTAGAAAAACTGGGAGAAATTCAATGCGTGGAACATAATTTTATCGGTACTCCCGCAAATACGACCAAAAGGCCAGTTGTTGATGACACGTATGACTGTGCATTAACTGTAGTTTTGAAAGATCTAAAAGATCATGATTTATACCAAGTAGACCCAATCCACTTAAACTTCATAAAAGAATGCTCTCACCTGTGGGAGAAAGTGCAGATTTTCGATGCGGATTAGGTCTTGGTGGACGAATTTGATTGGTTCGCCAAAAAACGTACGAGGCCATAAGCAAGTATTACTGCCATTGGTCCAATAATAAAACCCTGCGGACCATAGGATAAAATCCCCCCGATAATACCGAGGAAAAGCATAAAGCTTAACCAAGCTCCCTGTTCATGTAATCGCCTTCCCATACGAGCACGAATTCGACTAATTAAATAATTAAAGAATAAACTTAAACCAGCCATTGCCATTGCGGTAACCGGTTCTCCTCGAGTCCAGACTAAAGAAGACAATGGAAGCCAGACCATAGCGCTTCCCACCACCGGTACCAGTCCAATAAATGCTCCAAGGAAAAAGACAGGGAGAAAAAAGAATCCACCTATGAAATGAGCGACCAAGGCAAGTGCAACTCCGCGTATAAGCGAAGTAAGTACAGTATCATTTAATAGGCGAAGAGTAATCTTCCTATGCAGTTCAAGCCATCCGTGCACTTCACTTTTTTCGAATCCACCAATTCGCATTGCTCCTTTAAGAAAGCTCGAACCATGTGCATAGAGGAACGACAGTGCAATTAAGGCAAGTGCAAGTTCTGCTACGAAGCCACGAGTTCCTTTGAACAGAAATTCCAAAAAAGTTCCCGAAAATTCCCGGGTATCCCCCACCAAGTTGGAAACAAATTGAACCGCTTTCTCCTCATCGAGAGGCAGTCTCGGATAAATCGCATGAATTTCGCGAATACGTGCTGAGATGCTTTGTAAAAGAGCTTCCCTCCCCTCCTCTTCCCCCAAAGCAAGAGATAAGATCGTGTCAAGCATGCCCTGGTTTGGATTTGAAGCCTCCCAAATGATCAAGAGAAATGGAGATAAGATGATTAAGAGTAAAGAAATAGTAGCTAAAACTGCGCATAGTTCTGATCGCCTTCTCGGGTCAATGGAAGGTAACAGCTTTTTTCCTATACTCTCAATCGGTCGGAAAAATACCGGATAGGTTAAAGCAGCTAAGGATACTGCAAATAAAATAAATTCAAAAAGAGGAGAAAAAGTACCGTATAATGGAATAAGAAGGAGTAATAAGGCTAAAACAAGTAAACCACGTTTTTTCCAGAGTTGCCAAAATGCATCTCTTTTTACAGTAAGTAAGTCTTTTTGTTCTTCGTCTTTTTGCATATCCTCTGTTCGGATTAAAGAATTAGCCCTTTGGTTCAATCTTCGCAAGTTGCTTTCCTAAAAAGGTGCCTGTTAAAGTTGCCTTTTTTGCTAATTTGCATGGCGTGCCGGAAAAAACCAGTTTCCCTCCTTTTTCTCCACCATAGGGACCAATCTCAATAACATGATCGGCAAGTCGAATTACATCGAGATTATGTTCTATCACGATCAATGTATTTCCTGCATCTCGAAGCTTAAATAATAAATCCATTAGTCGTTGAACATCAAGCCAGTGTAATCCGGTGGTTGGTTCATCCAAAAGATAAAGTGCCTTGCCTGATTGTTTACGACTTAATTCAAGAGATAATTTTAATCTCTGTGCTTCCCCTCCTGACAACGTATTTGCTGCCTGCCCCAATTTTAAATAGCCCAATCCAACCGCCTCCAAGGTATCAAGTTTTCCCAGAATAGAAGGGTGTTTGATAAATAATTCTTTGGCTTCGGAAATGGTCATCTTTAAAATGTCGGCAATATTATGCCCTCGGAAGCGAACTTCCAGAGTTTCTCGATTATAGCGTTGCCCCTGACAGCTTTCACATTCCACGAACACATCAGCCAGAAATTGCATATCCAATTTCACCATGCCATCTCCCTTGCATCTTTCACAACGGCCTCCGGGTAAATTAAAACTAAATCGACCCGGACTGTATCCACGTACCTTACTAAGAGAACATTGGGAAAACAGTTTTCTTAATAAATCAAATAACTTTACATAGGTTGCGGGATTGGAACGCGGACTTTTCCCAATAGGAGATTGATCGACCCGCACCGCTTGTTCGAAATGCTCGAGACCTTCGATACCAGAGTGTGCACCGGGTAATTGCTTGGCTCGGTGCAATTGATTTGCGGCCGATTTAGCCAAGACTTCATTCACCAAAGTACTTTTACCAGAGCCAGAAACACCGCATACGACGGTAAGAAGGCCTACGGGGAAAGAAACATCAATTTTCTTTAAATTATTTGCCCTTGCAGAACGAACTATCAACTGGTCATTCCCCGGTAATTTATTGGATGCTTCTTTTTCCACTTTTTCCAAACCGGAAAGAAACGGACCGGTTGAACTTTGCTTTGAAGTCAGGCAGGCTTGTATATCACCGGAAAACATAAGTTCCCCTCCCTCGCTACCAGGACCGGGTCCAACTTCTAATAAATGATCGCAGGCAAGAAGCGTATCGGCGTCATGCTCAACAACAACAACGGTATTTCCGCGATTTCGTAATCCATATAACACCTTGATTAACCGATCATGATCAGATGGATGTAGCCCCACGCTTGGTTCGTCTAAGGCATATATTACTCCCACTAAGCCCATTCCTAGTTGAATTGCTAAACGGGCACGTTGTGCTTCTCCTCCGCTCAAGCTTGAATAAGAACGGTTCAGTGTAAGATAACCAAGTCCCACTTCGTTAAGAAAGCCAAGTCTTTGTTCCAAACCCGAGATTGCATCAAGAATTTTTTGGTATTTCGGATCGTCTAAAACTTTTTTTCGTATAAATGACCAAGCTTTTTCGGAGGAAAGGGAGAGGAAATAGTCAAATGATTTACCAGCCAGTAACACGGATCGGGAAAAGGAGGATAATCGCTTACCCTTACAGGAGGAACAGTTTGTACCGACTTGATAAGTTAACAAGCGAGCACGGAGAGAATCACTCGTGGTATTTTTCATGGTCTGACCAAGATCAAATAAAATACCAGGAAAAGGTTGTTTTTTAGCTTTTCCCCGACCGATTTGTAATTTTAATTCGAAAATTTGCTTCTCGTCGCCGTGTAAAAGAAACTTTTTTGTTGATGCGGATAAGTCGTTCCAAGATTGCTTCAGGTCCAAAGGATATTGTTCGGCTAACTGCTTCAGGATATTTTTACGTAATGTAATCATCTTGCGAGATCCTAACCGCCAAACCTTAATGGCACCTTTTGCGAGTGAGAGGGTTGGATCTGGGATGATTAAATCCTCGCGGAAAGAAAGTACCTGGCCAAGGCCTGCACAGGTTTCACATGCCCCGTCAGGGTGATTCCACGAGAAGTGCTTGGGCGAAAGATTGGGGTAAGTGGAACCACATTTTTCACAAGCATAGCTTTGCGAGAAAAAAACCTCATCAAACTTTTTTTGATCATTTTCAATTAAAGCAAAGGCACATTCTCCTCCTTCTTTAAACGCAAGTTCAAGGGAATCTGCTATTCTACTCCTACTGTTCGAATCCACTTTTATCCGATCGATTACTAAATCCACTTTGAGTTCTCGGCCTTTCGTTTTTTCTGGAATCAAATCCCGATCGTCCAACCGTTTAATTTCCCCCTCAATTCGAACCCTTTGAAAGCCCCTTCGTTCAAAATTGGGAAGTTCTTCCCTTAGTACCGCTGCTTTAGTTTCGAAAATTGGGGCTAAGATCAAAACTCTCCGACCTTGGCTATTTGTTAGCAGCTGCTCCACGCAGTCATCTAAACTTCTCTTCGATACTGGCGATCCATCTATTGGGCAATGAGGGGAGCCCACAGTAGACCATAATAATTTGGAATAGTCTGCAATTTCTGTTGCAGTGGCCAAAGTACTACGAGGTCCGGAGGATCCAGCAACGGCCTGTTCAATCGCGAGAACTGGAGATAATCCTTCCACAAAATCAACTTCTGGACGACGAACTTTTTCCAATGCCTGACGGGCTTTAGTCGATAAACTTTCCACATATTTCCTATGGCCTTCGGCAGCTAAGACATCAAAGACTAAAGAAGACTTACCCGAACCGCTGACTCCAGTAACTCCGATTAATTGGCCGCGAGGAAAAAGAGCTGTAATATTTTGTAAGTTATTTTCACGAGCACCTTTTACATGAATATAACCACTATTTTGATTCAAATCATTTTGTTCTCTTACCATTAGCATGTAGGATGTTCAGAGTTGAATAAAATGCAAAGCAAACAACATAGTGCGAAATCACTTTCAAAATGACAAATATTAGATTAAAGGTAAAAGAATGAGCTCACCTATTCTATATACTAAAAACGGATGTCCATGGTGTATTGATGCCTTGGAATATTTTAATAAAGCCAATTTAAAGCTCAATGTAATTGATGTTCTAAAAGACCGCTCAAAAATGCATGAACTTCAAGCATGTAGTGGACAGACGAAGACTCCCACCTTAAAGAATGGAGACTTTGTAGTCGCAGATTTTGATATCGATGAGTTTAAGCAGGCTATGCTTAACAACCCATTAGAAGCAAAAAAGTTAGGCTTTTAAATAACTGGAGTGCCCTCGTTCAGGGCAATCAAATATAAAGATTACTGATCCAATGCTTGGATTCTGCGATTCAGTTCTTGAATTTTGAATTCAAGTTGCTGCATTGAAGAACCCAAATTCGTTGGGGTGTTCTCGCTGTCGCTAGGAGCATCTAAATCTAATATTTGTACTCCCGCTGAAGTATCATACACTTTCGCTGAATCAGTTACAAAAGGAGTTATATTCCCCGAGGTTGTTATCTTAGTTGCCTCACGACCATTGCGTTCGACAGTATAAGTTTGAGGAGACTCGTTCAATTTAAGGGTTTCGGTATCATCGGTGTTGTATTTTTTTACCTGACGATAATTCTTATTTGTTGCTCGTCGGCCTACTACCTGTGTCTTCGCCGTTTTAAAAATAAGAAAGTTGTGCTCTACTGTATGGAAGTGAGGATCCACTATAAAATGATCAGGTTGACCGTCCAAAGCTTGATAGACTGCCGACTGCATAGACTGCTTTACCACAGCACCCCCTAAGTCATGCTCCTGCTTGTGTGCTCGAAAAGATGCGCGCCCTGGGTCCCCCCATCGTATGAATCCGAGCAATTCAGCTCTTGTACCTTCGCCCCTGACTGGTTCACCGATTTCCACATCGTTGGTAATTTCAGGGTATGGCCGAAGTGGACCGGTTTTGTTAGCGGTTCGAGTACAACTAGATCCCAAAATAACAAATGATAAAATCGACAATGAGCTAAATAACTTAATCTTCATGAGTATAAAATTTGAATATTATTAGAAGTTTCCTTTGGTGGAAAGGTAGAATTCCATACCTTCCTCAATAACATCGTGTCCACCGACACCAGCAATGCCTAAGCTGAAATTCCAAGGAGCATTTGGCATCAGAATAAACTCGGTTCCGTAATCAACCCACATGCTATCTGTCAATACATCGCCGTTGGAGTAATTAAAACGAATAAATGGCAGCATGGTAAAGTTGTTGTGCAAATGATAGTGGAGTGCGATACCTCCCTTAAATAACCATAGTGCTTCATCATTGATATCGTTGCTAGGAAAATATCGGCCAATAGATAGTCGACCAGACCAATTCATAC
>JABGUO010000053.1 GCA_018646565.1 Opitutia bacterium
CGAGGAGATTTTGTGCCCACAAATCATGGAGGAGAGCTGAAGCTGTATTTTGGTACCGACCGGATTATCCGATGGGAGGGCGGAACTGTTGCCTATCAGACCGCGGTTAAGAGCATTCCCGTCGTTTTGTCATCAAACCGCAAACATGGGTTTGAGAACTATGCGGATTTTTATTCTGTGAATAGTTCGGAAGCTACTCAGATCCTTGCCAAGGCAGAAGATATTCTAAAATACATGGCTTATGGTCCCATGAGTCTGGTGGAGTTCCCCGAGCAAATTACGGACAATCCAAAAACTTATGACGCAATCAAACCGAAAGAGGATCTTCGAGGCTTACCTTCTGCGATTGTCTATAATACCAAGGTAGTCAGACCTATCACTCCAGTATATGATTTGATGCGGCAGGAAAAGTTTTCGGATGATTCGATACGTAAAACTATCGCCTTTCTTTTCGAAGCACTGACTTTCCGTCCAGCATCGGAAAAGGAAGTTTTGGAGTATCTGCAAATCGTTAAGGAATCGATTAATAAGATAGGTCCAGAAGATGGCGCATTTATGGGCCTATCCGCGATCTTTCTGGATCGGGATGCATTATTCCGTACTGAACTAGCGAAGCATGGTGAAGCCGATAAGCATGGCCGTTTTATGTTGCAGGACTGGGAGCTTGGATTAGCGATAAATCATTCATTGAGTTATATTCCTCCCGATGAGACCTTAAGGAAGTCAATCTTGGATGGAAAGATGCGAAGCAGGGAAGATGTGAAGCGTGAAGTTTCCCGCATGCTAGAAGATGATTCCTTTCGTAAACCTAGAGTTCTACGATTCTTCCGGGATTTCTTTGATCATGATTTAGGTGGTTATATTTGTAAGGATGAAAAAGCTTTGAGTAGCACTGGTGTCACTGCGAAAGGTGCATCTCATTTCCGGGCTATGTTTGAAGCTGCTGCGAGTACGGATCGCCTGATTGAGCTCATTCTGGAGGAAGATAAAGATGTATTGAAAGAGCTTCTAACCACCCAGGAAATTGTCATTTCAGGAAAGGATCGAACATACTTTAATCGTAGGCTTACGAAGGATGAGAGAGAAACTGCCCGAAATGAAAAGACTAAGGCTGAAGAATTTGCTACATTTGAAATTGCAGAAGAAAGAAAGATTCTGACCAAAGAAGTGAATGCTTTGGAAGCACAAGTAAAAGAGAGCCAGAGTGATAAATCGCTCAAAAAAATACTGTCTGACAAGCAAAAGGAGCTGAAGGCTTTGATAAAGAAAATGACCGACATCAAGAGAAAGGCCGGTAGCAAAATAAATACAAACCTAGAAATAGCCAATTTGAAAGGAAGTCCAATTTTTGCTCGAGTTAGCCGGCGTTCTTTTGGTAACGGCTCTATGACACCTGGACGCACTCTTGCCACTGCACCGGGGAGTCAACGACTTGGCATTCTTACTCAACCCAGTTGGCTGGTCTCTCATTCTGATGCCATGGACAATCATGCGATTCACCGAGGTATCTGGGTAAGGGAACGTTTACTAGGCGGAGGAATTCCGGACGTACCCATCACTGTTGACGCTCAGTTACCTGATGAACCAAATGTTTCCTTGCGTGAGCGTATGCGCGTCACGCGAGAAAAGTATTGTTGGAGTTGCCACGAGAAAATGGATCCACTCGGTCTTCCTTTTGAAATGTATAACCATGCTGGTTTATACCGAACGACCGAGTTCGAAAAACCTGTCGACACCAGCGGTGAAATTATTGATTCAGGGGATCCTTCCTTGGATGGACCCGTGAAGAACGCACTTGAGATGATTGAGAAGCTGGCAAACAGTGAACGGGTCGAGCAAGTGTTTGTGCGTCATGCCTTCCGTTTTTGGATGGGGCGCAATGAGACCCTTCATGATCGCTCGGTTTTACAAGCGGCCCATAAGGCTTACCGGGAAAGTGGTGGAAGCATGAAAGCCCTGATTCTTTCTTTAGTCACTTCTGATGCGTTTTTATTTCGCAAACAAAATATCCTAAATTAAATTTTTCTTATTTTGGTTAGTGCATGAATTTTAGAATTTCACTCTTTTTCTTGATAGGGTGTATAGCTCAACAAGATAATATTTCTGCCTACACAACAATCAAGGAAGAGAGTTCCTACGCCGACCCTCCGACTGGCGACTGGGTGACCAATGGTGTTATCACTCCCTTGGATCAAAAGATGGTTAACTTTTATGTTCGTAATGCAGATGGAGCGATCGAGGTTTTGCTCGAGGAAAATGTCCAAATCGGTTTGCAATCCCGTGTGCAAAGAGGCGGATTCGAAGCACGAAGGGTTGAGTTTAAAATGGGAGATAAACAATTTTCCTATGACTTGCCTCAGAATTTATATGTTAAAAGAACTTTTAAGGATGCAGAAGCGATCAGGAATTGGGAAGAGCGGGGAAGGCGTCCAATCATGGACGGAAAACTTTATCTAGATCCAATCTCCGATCAATTACCAACCCTTGAAAAGCCTTGGATAGCAGGAAGATTCATCCGTGAACATGGTCGGTTCATGGAAGTGCAGATTGGAGAAGAAGTGTTTC
>JABGUO010000054.1 GCA_018646565.1 Opitutia bacterium
CTCAGAAAGAAGAATAGGCCGTTTTGAATCTGCTAATCAAGGTACATTGTTCTTAGACGAAATCGGAGAAATTGATTCTGCTACTCAGGTTAAATTACTTCGCTTCCTGGAAACTAAATCAATCGAAAGGCTTGGAAGTCTAGATACGATAGAGATTGATACGCGCTTAGTTTGTGCCACTAATAAAAATTTACACCAAATGACCCAAAGCGGAGAGTTTAGAGAAGATCTTTATTACCGTCTCAATGTTGTAACGATCGAACTCCCAGCACTTCGTGAGCGGGGTGACGATATTAAGTTATTATTAGATCATTTTTTATCTCAATTTTCAGTAGAGAATAATTTTCCTTTACCTCACTTAAATTCTGAGACTATTAATATTCTATCTTCTTATTCTTGGCCTGGTAATATCCGCGAATTAAGAAACTTTTGTGAAAATTTGGTTGTTCTCAATCGAGGAGGAGAAATTTCCCCGTATGATTTGGATGCCCGATTTTTCTCAGGCCCTTCTGACAGTAATTCTAACTTAGAAGGGATTGATACAACATTATCGGTCGAGGAAAATGAGAAGAGACTGTTGCGAAATGCTCTTTTACAGGCAGGCGGAAATAGGACAAAAGCAGCCCAACTTATGGGAGTAAGCCGACGAACTTTGCACAGAAAATTGGTTCGTTGGCCTGAGTTAGATACTAATTCTAACTAGCTGAAGAATGGCTGCTCGGGCTGGATTCGAACCAGCGACCAAGTGATTAACAGTCACCTGCTCTGCCACTGAGCTACCGAGCAAAGAGTTCATATTGAATTATACTTGCCCATCTGTCAATCAAGACGAAGACAAATTTTAACGGAATCTCTTGATCCTTTAAAAGTATTCTTTACAAGTACATTTAAAATCGTTTACAAAAAAGGCTCCCGCCTAAAAGACGGGAGCCTATGCATATTTATCAACTTTTGTTAGGTCGAAAGGGTCCTCGCCTCGTTAAGCCTACGAGGCGAGGGATTTTGCTTTTGTTTTCTGCCCAAAAACAAAAGCATATTTTCAAGAATATGAACTTGAAACAAACAAATTGTAATTTAGAAATCGAATTCCATGCCGATGCTCCAAATTCTTGGGGCACCAGGGCGATAACCATCAGGAAGATCACTCATGGTATAAACTTCGTCACCAAGATTTGTTACCTTAGCGAAAGCTGTAACCCCATCTTTAATTTCGTAGAACCCTGACCAGTCAAGTACTCCATAAGATGGAATAGTTGCGTCGAAGCCAGTAATTTCAACAGTATTGGATCCATTAACATAAACCTTGTCCTGCCAATGATAGTTCAAGTAAGTACTCAATTTATCAAAAACTAGACCTCCTCTTACATTGAATTGCAATTCAGGAATAAAGGGAATGCTATTGCCTTTAGTTGCATTGTCATAGCGATCCTCCGCATCCGCCTTAGCTGAATTCATGGATGTTCCATATTCTGCATCGGTGTAGGTCATTGCAAATTGCAAAGGTACACCTAAGGAATCATTTCCAAAATCCTTAGCTAAAAGAAGCTCGAATCCACTGGTATCAACCTCTCCAACCTGAGAACCGGTAGTTGATCCAGAACCTATACTAGGATAAATAAACATGTCGTCGAACGCAGTATTGAAATAAGTGACTTCGTATGCGAAGGAAGATGCCTCATTACTTCTAAGTCCAATTTCAAAACCTAGTGAGGTTTCTTCATTAACGAGACCTTTTGTTTTTGGCCCAGGCAAAGCTTGACCTTGATGAACACCAGCAAACAAGATGTTTGAACCGAGTTCATAAGTCGCACCTATGCCCAAGAGTGTGGTCGACAATGAAGTGTCTGTATGAGTGCCACCGTAGGTACCACCTCCGTGAGTGAAATAGTCAACCGAAGTATAGCGAATGCCTGGTGTCAGGGTCAAAGCTCCGATAGAAAACTCATCCAATAGATAAATTTCGAGTGCGTCAGATTCCATGTATGTGTCATTACCAGTGTTCTTAAGGCCTGTTGAACTCGCTAATGATAAACCAGTAACGGTCGACATACTGTAAGTATCTTCTGTGTAACCAGGATTGTATGTATAATCGTCATTAGTATACCGAAAACCCAAATCAAGCATGTGACTTGAAAGTTCGAACTCCAGATTGGCTTGAATGCCTTGAGTTTCATAGGTTCTGTCATTGTGTTTGTAGACAATATTTCCATTAGCTTCACCTTTGAGAATCGCAACATTGTTGGCATCTCCAAGTACACCCTCCCCAACCTTATCACCATCAACTTTACTAATTTTGTACCAATCACGATTGAATTCGTTACTAAAGATGGCTGCTGTTAATTTAGTGTTGTCGTTAATTTCCTTTAAATATCTCAAGTAATATCTGGTTTGATCAGAATCCATATTATCATGGCGTGTACCTGTATATCGTTGATATGGATTAGCTTTGAAATCTGCCTTGGTTACACCAAGGTAGCTTACATCACCGTCTAAGTCAGTTTTACCAGCTTTGAACTCAAGGTAATTACCTTCACCAAATTCATAGCTAAGCTTAAATAGCATATCATTTTTGTAGATTGGTGCTTCCCCGCTTTTATGAACGCCAGAAGCCGTTATGTCATTTGCAATAGTTTTCCAACCATCGGTACGGTGATCGAAAACCTCTAGTAGGTAACCAAGTTTTCCATCTGCAAAATCAACAGTTCCTCCAGAATATGCATGTGCAACTCTTTCGTTAAAATCACCGTAACTTCCTCTAAGTTTGGAGGTTTGGGCTACAGGAATCGGAGTGCTCAAGTAATTGATAACCCCACCACTGTTGTTGGGGCCATATTTGAGAGAACTAGAACCTTTTAGGATTTCAAAACCGGCCATTCTACCAGCAGTTGGCGAATAATAAGCAGCGGGTGCAGAAAATGGTGAAGGTGAAGCAGGGATACCATCTTCTAGAATTGTTACCTTTTGAGAACGACTAGGATCAACACCTCTCAGACTTATATTCGGGAAAAGGCCATAACCTTCTTCGGGTCGAACATAAACACCCGGAACTTGGCGGAGGATCTCTGTAATGTCCGTGTGCATGAAATAATCAAGATCTGTAGAATTTAAGACAGTTCCAGATCCCTGAAGAGTTTGAACATCGGACTTAGATCCGATTACATTAAAAGGTGAAAGATAATCTTTCCCTCCGTGGTCATCCGCAAAAGCGGAAAACGCAATTGAAGTCGATGCTAGCATCGAAGCAAGCTTTTGTATTTTCATTTGGATATGTTGTTTGTCAGTTTTGTTTGTTGGGTTTAGTTTGTACTCAGTGTGAGGTTGATACTGAGACTCAATCTCATATGATATTGAGACTCAATCTCAGTAGTGATTGCTTGTCAAGCCATATAAAATAATTTTATTCTATGCTTGGGCTAAGACTTTCTTATTTGAAAGTTTTAAACTTTAGGTAGGTTAAAACCTTCTCTCACTGAATTTATTTTGAGGGTAACCTCTTCAAGTGTATTACCTAAAATTGAAACGTGTCCCATTTTGCGGCCCTTGCGTGCTTCTCGTTTTCCATAAAGATGCAAAGAAGCACCCGGTATATTTGTTACAGCAGACCAATCCGGGGATGAATGTTTTTCGGGCCATAGATCGCCTAATAAGTTCATCATAATTACAGGCGATAGTAAGCGGGTGCTCCCCAAGGGAACACCGCTAATGGCACGGGCTTGGTTTTCAAATTGCGAACATACACATGCATTAATTGTATGATGCCCTGAATTGTGAGGGCGAGGAGCAATTTCATTTACCAGTAATCTTCCGTCAGACGAGATGAAGAATTCCACGGCAAGGACTCCGACATAATGGAGAGATTCAGCAATTTCTAGAGCCAGTTTTTTCGCTTCGGATAAAAAATTATCGGGAATTCTTGCGGGTACTATTGAAATATCAAGTATATGATTTCTGTGGATATTTTCTACTGGATCGTAGGTAGCTACTTGACCATGATTATTTCTAACGACCAAAACAGATACCTCCGTTTCCAAGGAAATGCATTCTTCAATGACTACCCGTCCGCCCCCAAAGCTTTTCCATGCTTCATTAATCTCTAGGTCAGACAAGCCTGATGTAAGTTTGAGTTGGCCTTTCCCATCATACCCGAATTCAGCTGTTTTAACGATTACATCTGCGTTCAATTCAAGAAGTCCTGATTTGAAGGATTCGAGATCTTTGGCGATTCTAAATTTAGCACAATCAAAACCATTTTCAGAAAGAAAAGCCTTTTCGCGTTCTCGGTGTTGACATATTGAAACTGCTTCACTGCTTGGATACAGGGGTATGCGCTGCTCCACGGCTTCGAGTGTAGCTTGAGGAAGGTTTTCAAATTCAACGGTCGCGACATTGACTTTTTCTGTAAATTTTTTCAGGGCAACCTGATCATCAAATGGCTCGTCTAATAGCTGATCTGCAGTAGCTGCTGCTCCGGAACGGTCACCACCTGTCCAAGTCAGAACTTTGTATCCCATCCTTCGTGCATCTAAAGAAAGCATCCTTCCTAATTGACCGCCACCCATAACGCCAATCCAAAACTCACCTTCGGTTTTCATTTAACTATTAGTTTTGGGGGAGCTCGGCCGATTCAATTTTTTGACTTTGTTCGGCTCTAAATATCTTGAGCTTTTCTGCCAATGTTTCATTTCCATTTGCGGCAAGCATGGAGATGGCAAAAAGTGCAGCATTTGTTGCTCCTGCTTCTCCGATGGCAAAGGTAGCTGTTGGTATACCAGCTGGCATCTGGACAATTGAAAGAAGAGAATCTATTCCTTTTAAGCATTTGGATTTAACTGGAACACCTAAAACAGGAATGGTTGTCATGGAGGCAGTCATTCCGGGTAAATGTGCTGCCCCACCTGCACCTGCAATAATGCACTTTAAACCTCTTGACTCCGCCGTTTTTGCATATTCGAAAAGAAGATCCGGAGTACGGTGAGCACTTACGATTTTTGCTTCAAATGAAACCCCAAATTTTTCTAGTATATTGGCGGAATTTTCCATTGTGGGCCAATCTGACTGGCTTCCCATAATTATCCCGATGTTAGGCAAATTTGAATTGGACATCATCCAACTGATAAGAAGTAGAAGCCTTCAAGCAAGATCAATTCGTAGCATTCTCAAGAATTGAAATTAAATTATAACTGAAAGTCGAGTTGAACGGTGTTTTATAACTTAGCTCAAATTTAAAATGCATGAGATAATTATGTTTTAAAAGTTTAAGTTGGGTTAAGAGCGAGCTATAAGATTTAACCGATTGACCGAATACCCCTATTTTCTTTAAGGATAAGAGTCGTAGCTCCTGTAGTTCAATGGATAGAACATTGGTCTCCGGAACCGAAGATCTGGGTTCGACTCCCAGCGGGAGCGCCAGTTTTTAGAAATTCTTACTTTGAATAATTTAATTTGTTGAATAAAATTCTACACATGAATCTCA
>JABGUO010000055.1 GCA_018646565.1 Opitutia bacterium
AGGTGAACTGCAACATTACCTCCGTCTTCGCGATAATCGGGAGGCCAGCCTTATTCAACTTGAAGGGGAAGTAAAAGAGAGTGAAGCAGATTTAGATTACAGTATTAATCTGTTAAATGATTACATCTCAAGTTGGCACCATGGGAATCCAGCCGCAGAAGAGGTTTTATGGTCCGCTCAACTCTCCACCCTTTTATTGGAATCCCAAAATAAAGGAACGCGGGAGGAATCATTTGAAGCCTGTTTCCGTGCAACTTTACTTTCTATCGAAGCGATTAATCTTTCCGCGGGTGGAATTTCTTTTTCAGGAAACGCCATTGTCCCCCCCGAAGGAACAAGAGAGGATGGTACTTTTTGGTCAATTGGACCCACCATTTTCTTTTCCGGAATAAATGGATCTGCAGGTTTTCTCGAAAGAAGTTTTTCATCAATTCAAAGACAAAACTTAAGCCTTTCCTCTCAATCCGTTCTTACCAGTGAACCGGCCAGACTCATTCCGGCGTCCTCGTCGACTTCAGATTTAATTAATCAGGCAATTCAAAGGAAATCGAGTAATCAGGCGGTCGTCATCCTTCCCATGGATCCTACTTTGGGGAAAGCACTCGTGATGGAAAAAGGTGAACTTTCAGTGCTTGAAGAATTACAAAAAGGAGGAATTTGGATTTACCCGATATTATTCTTTGCAGTGCTATCCTTAATGATCGCAGTGGTGAAAGCCTTTCAGATAATCAAAGTGAAATTGCCCAGTGAAGTCGCCTCTCTAGAAGGTAATTATAGTGGGCCTTTTGAATTACTGAGAAAAACATCGAAGGGATACCAGGGTAAAAATCCGGAAATTTTGGAAGAGATTCTTTACGAGGCCATTATTGACATGCAAGTGAAGCTTGAGAAAGCACTGCCCCTTATTGCGGTGACCGCAGCCACCGCTCCCCTTCTTGGACTGCTGGGAACGGTCACCGGCATGATTGATGTCTTCAGACAAATTACCAATTTTGCAAACCCAGAAAATAGCGAACTTGCCCGGGGAATTTCGGAAGCCCTTGTCACTACCAAATTCGGACTCGTTACCGCAATTCCATCATTGATCGCGCATGCATTGTTAACTCGCAGGCTGCAGGGGATCATCTCCAAGATGGAAGGTTTCTCTGCCAGGTTAGTCAGGTTGAAACAGGAGAACCTGGAACAGAATTCGAAAGATTCGAGCGATGACTCAAATTCTTGATCTCTGGAAGCAGGCAACCTTAGTGTGGGAAAAGGGCGGCATATTGATGCCCACATTGGCAGTTCTCTCCCTTTACACTTATTTTATTGCCTTCGATCTATGGTTCCGTTTGCGGGCAATCGTACCACGCGATTTGCAATCCTTCCCCCGGGAAAGATGGGGTGCATTCAAGGGAGGTGGTCGAATTAATCAGATCATGCACTACTGTTTATCCGATCATCAAGATTCCACAGAAACCAAAAAGAGATTCGAACAGGTGAGGTTGATGGATGGTTCCTACCTTACCCGCAGGCTTCGCTTCCTTCTCGTTTTGGCCACTGCCTCGCCTCTTATTGGCTTATTGGGAACGGTGGGAGGGATGTTGCGCACTTTTGACGGATTGAGCATGCAGGATAGTTACAAGATGGACCTGGTAGCAAGTGGGATCTCTGAAGCACTGGTCACAACACAGGCTGGATTACTGGTTGCAATCCCGGCACTTGCATTTTCACATTTACTGAAACGAAAAAAAAAGGATTGGTTACATTGTATTAATCGCCTTGAAAGCATTTCGCTCAGACAGATCAAAAACCTAAACCCAAGTTTATGAAATTAAGGAGGAGATCGACCCTGGACGAGGAGGATGAATCGATCAATGTATCTCCATTAATTGATGTCGTTTTTATTTTGCTTATTTTTTTTATTGTATCTGCCACATTTGTCACCCTGCCAGGAGTGGATGTAAGCAGGCCCAGAGTTGAAAAATCAACTTCTTTGCAAAAAAACTCCGTTCTATTTGCCCTTTCTGAAAAAAATGAAATTTTTCATGCCGGTAAATCCGTGCAATTAAATGAAGTGGCACCTCTCATTACGCAGGCGATTAAAGAAAAAGAGAAACCAGTTGTGATTCAAGTTGATCAATGGGCAGACGCGACACTCCTCGCAAAAATCGTTTCCGCGGCAAAAAAAGTGGCTCCATCTGTATCTCTTGCCACCTTAAAAAATAGATGAAAAGAAAACCAACCATTTTTCAAAAGGAAGAAACAGAAATTAATGTATCTCCCCTGATCGATATGGTCTTCATCCTTCTGATTTTTTTTATTGTTGCCACTTCCTTTGTCAATGAAGTCGGTATTTCCTCCACCTACAAGGATTCGAATTCCCAAACTGATAGTAAAAGAAAGCCCCTATCCTTTAACTTGCCCGGGTCAGGGCAAGTTTTACTAGATGGCACCCCCATTGGATTGGAAGGAGTTGCCCCTAAGGTCCGAAATTCTTCCATCCACGAACCCCCTTCTGTGATCATTCAAGTTTCTGGCGGTGCTAAAG
>JABGUO010000363.1 GCA_018646565.1 Opitutia bacterium
GAGGTAAAAATAAAGTAAGTGTTTTCTCGTATGCCCAAGTCATCAATAGACTCCAGTAATATCCCCATAGCCCGGTCTACATCATCAAGCATGGCCGCATAATTGATAATCCATCCGTGGTTATACATTGCAATGGGAACTTCAGACTCGGAAAGATCATCTTTCTTTTCGTACTTGATACCTTTGGGTAACTTCATGTACTTCTGACGAGTTTCCTCAAGCGAATCATGCCAAATGTGCATCGCATAATGGGAAAGCTGAAGATAAAAAGGCTTATCCGCCTTAACCTGTTCTCTTATAAAATCGACACTTTTTTCGGTAAGGGAAAAGATTCGTTTCGGGTCATCATCTGGAAGATGGGTCTTACCGTCATCATCAAAATCACCCGGTCCGTTTCCATTAGGACCATCGGTCACATCATATCCAGCCTCAGTCGGCTTAATACTTTCGTTGTGCCATTTCCCAAAATGAGCGGTCATGTAACTGGGATTCGCTTTCTTCAAAGCCTGTGGGATCGTAATTTGTCCCATGTATTGTTTCTGGGCCTCCACCGCCGAAAGTACGGTGTACCTCAACCGACTAGGCGTCATTCCATGGAGCAGACTATTTCTTGACGGAGCACACAATGCGGAGGGTGAATAGCAGGCTGAGAGGACCATTCCTTCGCGTGCCAGTCTTTCCATATTGGGAGTCCGGTTAAAATCACTCCGCGTATCCTCGCACCCCTTTATCATGGGGACGGAAGTCTCGGCCCAACCGAGATCATCCATGTACACCAATACAAAGTTTGGAGCTTTTTCAGCAAATGTGAAAAGAGTGAGGAATGAAACAAGTACAGAAAGATAGGTTAAAACCTTCATAATGCCGTGAAATGAAATTTTAAGTGAATTATTGTGCTTCTACCAATACCCGCACCTGGTCTAAATGCCCTGGGTTCTCGCGCAATTCAAGAATGAGAGAGTGACGATCCGCAGTTAGAATTAATTTATCAAACCCTTCCCGTTTATCACCTTCAGGCCTGGGCTCGATGGTACGAGCCGATGGATATTCCACTCCAGGTATACCAAAAACGATTTCTGATTCCTTAAGCAGGCGATCCTCCGTGACAACACCAACAATTGGCCTTGCAAATGTAATCTGCCCAACTGCACCCCTCCGGCGATTCGGGTTTTTTCCTTCTGGATAAGCATCCATTTGTAGTAGATAGCTAGTCATTGCCCGGCGAGGCACTAGGGTTGGTTTTTCATCATAGTGTGATTTCTGATACTCTCCGGGATCAATCATATCGACCCGAATACTTTCCTCTGCAATAAAACCTCTTTTTTCAGGAAAAACGACAATATGATCATTGTCTTTATAATTACCGGGATGAAAATCTGGACCCGGAGAAACAAAACGCATAGAGCCGGTGGTTTGCAGTACACCGTAATTAACCGGCCATGCATTTTCAAACTGGCTCGTTTCAAACGAAACCGAATCGATTATAGAAGAGTTAATGGTAGCACTAATGGCTTCGCCCTCACGAACTAATTGAGTCAGATTCCCCGAACCGTATTCTCCAACCGGACTTACCTCAACCTCGCCATCAAAAACACAAACTTCTGTAAGTCCTTCAAATCCCACTGAAACTCCAAATGATGTCCCAAGGTCCACCACATGAGCCGCTTCAGTATCCACCGTAAAGCCAATAGCAGATTCAGGAATATTAGCCGTTAAGATACCCGCATTAAGCATAATTCTACTAACATCATGGATTTCTAAATCTGCTGGGCCTTCAAGGGTAACTCTAGCCCCGTTAGAAAAATCCAGTCTCAATAAACCACGACTAAGCGAAATTCCACCTTGGTTAATGGATTCTCCCTCTTCGTATGCAATTCCATTTCCATTGTAAGCTCCTACTACATGAGTGATCCTTGCAACAGGGGGTGAAAAAAACCAATAGGTACAGAATCCTAAAAATAAGACTAAACAAGCAGCTAAGGAATAGATAACTTTAGGATCAAATGATCTTTCAAAAGGTAGCACGACAGTTCCTTTCTGAACGGAGAATGTACGATTAAGTGAAGCATGTAAACCTACCTCATTTAGGTAGTGTGTCCGAGCCTCAACATCATCAATGAGTCTTTCCTCCAATGCTTTTGCCCCCGTGTCGCTTATTGTTTCATTAAGAAAACAATCGATCTGGTTTTGCAGTTCCTGATCTTTCATTAGGCGGCAAAGTCCTCCAAACCTAATTGACGCTCGATACATTGCTGGAGCTTACCACGAATCCGATTCAGCTTTTTATAAAACTTATTAGCTGAACCACCCTTTATCTTTGCGTATGATCGTACAGTCGCACCCTCTGCATAGCAACCGGATACAATATCATTATCTTCAGGTGGTAGTTTTTTCACACACAAATCCAATGCTCTCCGTCTTGCTTCCAGTTTATCTGAATTTTCAAAAGTATCCTGAGCTAAAAGCTCAATTAATTTTTCGCTAAAAACATGACGATCTCTTTTTGCTCTTGTCAGAAAGTTTAAAGCTTCATTTTTGGCCACTTGAAAAGCCCAATTCCGAAAATTAGTTCCTGGTTTGTAACGGTCAAAACAGCGCCACATTGTCATACTCGCCCGTTGCACCACATCTTCTGCATCTGCGCTTCTTCCAACCATACTCATAACGAATGAAAACACCGCAGGTTCGTGACGAATGTAGAGAGAAACAAAATCTTCATGTTTAGAGGAATCTATTTTTTCTTTATGCATTTTAGGTCGAACTAAACATTAAGTTATAACTAAACTAAAATTAGCCACTTTATTATTTCATTTACGACTAATGATGAAATGCATTTGAATCATTCAAAATAACCTTTGGGGGAGGTTTCGATTGCACTCTCTACCTGTAACTCTTTGGCAAAAAGCACATATCACCCCATTGTCGCAATTTTTAAACCTTATAGTTTTGTGCGATATATTAACAACTATCTCACGCTTCTCAGCTGTATCTTAGCCGCGAGTTACCTCAATCAGGTCAATTTCCAAATCGGTTCCAGCCGATTCCTTAAGCTTGATTTCAAGGGATTTAATCACACCCTTCCAATTGGCTTTTTCGCTTAGTGGAAAGAAGACTTCCTGAAATTGCTTACTCGCAGATACTTTTAGACTAGACCCAAGGGGTTTGCCATTGGCGAGGGCTTCGATTTCGAGCGGTGCATCGACCCGTAATTTGATAAGCAAAGCTTGGTCGTATTCGTTGGGCTTGATCTTGAGTCCCTTTCGCAGGAGGGAACCGGGTTTACCCGGCAAGCGGAATTGGAGGAAACCCTGAAAGCCTGCAATGTTGTCGCGTATTCCCCTTCCCAGCCAGCCTTCGGTTTGCCAACCACCGCAATCAAATTCATAGGTGATTCGTCCGTCCTGCGGATTCCGACCGTTAAGCTTCTCCCATTTGTCGGATAATCCGTCGCCGTCGTTATCTTCGCGGTTGATTTCGTATTCCGGGTTTACCCCACGGCCACCTTGCCAGTTGTCCCCGTTATGGCGTAGTGCATTCGGTGATTCTTCATCTGCTCCCATATCTCCCTTAGCAAGCCAGGCGCCGAGTAGTTTACGATGACGGTTAAGTTCCTTAGCGAACTTTGGGTCACCCACCAAATTATTCACCTGAGCAGGATCCTTTGATACATCGTAAAGCTCCTCCTTAGGCCTTTCACCAAAGTAAATCCTTTTCAAGTCTTCCGAAAGTTTGCCGGCAGCGTAGAGTTCCTTAAGGTTTTTCAAATAGTCTTGTCCATCCCGGTACTGGGGTTGAAGCAGGATGCGGTCGAGCTTGTAGTTACGTGTATAACGGAATTTGTCCGTGCGGACCGTTCGGACCCGATCGATGGTATGGTCAAGGCGGTCCTTGGCCGAAGCTACCCATTGACGGGGCTTGAAATCCTTGGCAAAAAGATTGCGGCCTTCATACCAGTCGGGCAGTTGAATTCCCGCCCAGCTTAATGTGGTTGCAGTCAGGTCCAGCGTACTGACAAGGTCTTTACGGACACCTTGTTTAGGCACCCATTTGTTCGGGCCCATGAGCATAAAAGGAACATGGAGTCCCCCTTCCGTTGGCATCTGTTTGTGACGGACCAAGTGATTGGCTCCGTGATCAGAAAAATAGACCACGATGGTATTGTCTTTAAGACTAGAGGTTTTGAGACCCTCAAGAATATTTCCGATATGATGGTCATCTACGCGAATCGCGTCGCAATGCTGAGCAACAACTTTACGATATAATTCATTCTGTGGATAATCGGCAGGCACGGTAACCTTGGCAGGGTCGGTCCGTCTTTCATCAGCCAACTTCTTGGTATTGATTTTCCCACCCTTGGTTTGAAACTGAATGAAAAAGGGTTGGTTCTGCTTGAGAATTCCCCAGTTGTCGGTCTGCCCCTTGAGTTTGATCTTCGAGTAGACCTTATCGTTTTCCCATACGAAGTTGTAATCGGTCTTCCCGTGATTGAAGGTCGAGTAACCTGCTTCCTTCATAATTTGAGGTAGAATCTTCATACCCTTGGGCAAATAGAGCTGTGCATCCTTGGCTCGGGACGATCGGTGCTCATGGGAACCAAACCTTATTTGGTTCGCCCCGACCATCATCGAAGATCGGCAAGCTGAACATACGGGAGCAGGCACATAAGCTCGATCGAAGCGAACGCCCGCCTTGGCAATCGAGTCAATATTGGGAGTAGCCAATTTGTTGGCTTCATGTCCATAGGTTCCCATCCACGGGGAAGTGTCTTCGGCAAAGATCCAGACAATATTAGGACGGGAATCCGATGCAAAAAGACAGCCTCCGAGGGCAAGCAATGAGGTAGTAAGTAGTTTAAAGGAACTTTTCATTTTTTATATTTTAAAGAAAGGTAATACTATTTCTTCATGGGAAGAGGATCCCGGTATGGACGATGCCAGATATTTCGGTAACGTACCGGATTTCCATGATCCTGGAGCCTAAGATTACCGGTCTTACCCTTGCTTCCTCCCACTTCCATATTGTCTTGAATCAAAACCCCATTATGCAAAACGGTGTAAGCACTTTTTCGAATGTATTTCTCCTCCTTATCCTGAACGGGGGCATGTACAATGACATCATAGGTCTGCCACACACCAGGAGCCCGGCATGCATTAACCAAGGGAGGATAGCGGTTATAGATAGATCCTGCCTGGCCATGAGAATAAGTAGAATTTTTATACGAATCCAAAACCTGAACTTCTGGGCCTCCCAATGGGAAAAAACCTGAATTTCCCCTGCCCTGCCCAGATCCTTTCACCACATCTGGTGTTCTCCATTCCACATGATACTGTCCATAACCCAGTTTCTTTTTTGTCTGAATAACTCCTGTTCCACGGACTACCTCCATGGCACCATCAATCAATTTCCATTTCACCGGTCCACCCTTGGAACTTTCCCATTGATCAAAATTATTACCGTCAAAAAGTACGATGGCATCAGACGGTGCCTTCCCGACTTTGTCAGGATTTCCGTAAACTCCGGGGGTTACAACGGGTGGTACGAATGAATCTTGTTTTGCTATTTCTGCAAATGCAGAAAAAGTAAAAAGAGATAGAGAGAATATGAGCAAGTTCTTGTGCGTTTTCATTACAATATATCTAGCCCTTGAAATGTTTTATGCCTAGAAAAAAGCGTTCATATTGAACTGATTTTAAAAAGAGAAACTCTTCGGGTGCAACTCCAGGCAATACTCAACGCCGATATTTGCGCAATCTTTGATCGCTTTTCAATAGGTCAGAAAAATCATCAACATCGATATCCTTTGTCGCGGAACGCTGTCTTCTGGGATCCAATTCATTGGACACCAGTCCATGAGAACTGAGAGGTTCATCCTTCCGTCCCAAAACATCCAACACCTTGCGAGCTAATTGCCTGCCAACAGGTTCAGCCAATAATCCCCCAATATGCAGATCTCCATAGGGATTGTTTTCCCCTTTCTTATGAAATCCAGCTTTTTTTAACCAGGTAGAATAAAACTTTTCATTGGAAATGAGGGCATGTTGATCACAAATCTCAATCTCGGGATGCCTGCTCATCACTTCCAGTGCCCATGGGTTGATGAATCGCTCCATGGTTTTCTGTACTCGCCCGCTTGCCTTATTATCGGGCCCCAGTTCATCAGGGGGAGGATATCCACCGGGAATCGGAGTCGTGGTTACAAAGATCAGTTTTGCCTTGGTTTTCTTCAATTCTGCAATCACTTTCTCCAAATCTTCCTGATAACGAACCTTGGTATTAGCTGAATCCCACTGACCAAAATTAAAACTGATCACATCCCACCCCAGTCCGGGTTGGTCGTAAGCTCCGAGCCACTGGACTATATTTTCCACGCCCTTGCGGACAGGACCGCAATTAGTGGGAGGATGATAGATATTCAGTTTTCCCATCAATGCAGTGCGAAGAGCTTTATCATAATTTCCGGAAATCGAATCTCCAATGAAAAGGTACCGGCCAAGATTCGGATCGTCTTGGGCCTCGGAATCTTCGAGCATTCGAAGGCAGACTTCGCTCGCATGAAAAACACCTTCTTCCATTTTTCCATGAACGAAAGCCTGCTGAACGAAGGGTTTGATATCTTTCTGACTCAGAAGTCCCATGATCCGGTGTTGTCCATCATGTCCCTGCGTTCCTATCTGAAACACTTCTTCTCCAATCTGCACATCCATAAAACGACCATTTTCAAGGATGAATTTTCCTGACATCCAAGGTTTTTCAAGCGTTGGTAATTGGTCGGGGATTGGAGATATATAAAGTTTTCCGTCCATGATTGGACGCCTTCCCCGCTCTTCCCAATTCCTGATCGCTTTTGCATCCTTAAAAGTTCTTTTGACATATAAATTCTGAGGTAAGTCATAGGAAAATTGTTTTTCTCCCATTTCAAACTCAACCCTTCGTGCTTCGAATCCGCCTCTTTGCACACGGGATTGCAAACCGATTTGGACATTTTCCTCGAGCAAAACCTCGATCGCTCCATCTGCATTACGAACATAAAAGTTAACC
>JABGUO010000364.1 GCA_018646565.1 Opitutia bacterium
GAGTCGGGGCGATCTGGGCTAAACGACCTCCATAGGCTGATATTCCATGTGCGGCATGATCATCCGACATGATGTAGAGAATGTTTGGCTTCTTTCCCAAAGCTGAATGAAGACAAAATATGCAAAGCGTGATTGTGTATAAGGTTTTTATCATGATTATTTTAGACGGTTTGCCGGGTAAAAGATTTGAGTATAATTAAAATAGTTCTGCAATCAGGCAATTAACTCTTTGATGATCTGTCCTCCAAACTGACTTAGTTGTTTATACCTGCCTCCGTGAAAGTAGGTTAGTTTATTATCATCCAGACCAAGAAGGTGAAGTAAGGTAACATGAAAATCGCGAATGGGGTGGGCCACTTCCACCGCTTCAGCACCAAGTTCATCAGTCCCACCTACAACGGAGCCGGCCTTAACACCACCACCCGCCATCATAATGGTCATGGCCTTGTTGTTGTGGCCTCTACCGATTGCGTAGACCCCGCCTCTCCGGTTATTATCTGGAGTTCTTCCAAACTCCCCCATCCAAAGAACGAGTGTGTCTTTGAGCATTCCTCGAGCCTTCAAATCTTTAATCAGTGCCGTCATGGGCTGGTCTACGCTTTTAATACGGGCTGCATGGGCTCGCTCTAAATAGTCATGGCTATCCCATCCTCCGGAGAAGATCTGAACAAAGCGAACTCCCTTTTCCACCAGTCTTCTGGCCATTAAGCATTGTTTTCCAAATTCTGAAGTTTCTTTGCGATTGAGACCATAGGACTGTTTGGTTTTTTCAGTTTCGCCTTCCAAGTCGATCACTCCCGGTACTTCCATTTGCATACGATAGGCAAGTTCATAACTTTGCATCCTTGTTTCCAAGTCCTTATGGTGGGGATGTTTTTTACCATGCATTTCATTAAGAAAATCGAGTTCATCGAGCGTTTGTCTATGATGAGAACGATTTTTGTGTGCTGGTCCCTGCAAGTCAAGGATAGGGGATCCAGTCGGGCGGAGCCGTGTTCCCTGATATTGACCTGGTAAAAATCCATTGGACCAGTTTCGGGATCCACCTTGGGGGAGAGCGAGTTCAGTCATGACAACATAACCGGGCAAGTTTTGATTGTAAGAACCAAGGCCATAATTGGCCCATGCACCAAGTGCAGGATCTCCTCCCAGTCGACTGCCGGTATTCATGTGGAAGAGAGCTTCGGGGTGATTAAGAGATTCTGCGAAGCAACCTCTGTAATTACATAACTCATCCGCAACATCAGGAAGATGTTTCCATTGATCACTCATATCCAATCCGGATTTTCCAACTTTACGGGTTCCGTACGGACTACCCACAAAAAATTTGTTTCCAGATTCCAAAGTACCCGTCCTTTTGGACTCCGTCTTGTGGAGACTGTTGAGTTTGGGCTTTGGGTCAAAGGTGTCAACCTGGCTTGGACCGCCCTCCATAAAAAGCATGATTACATTTTTTGCCTTTGGTTCATGCATCGGTTTTTTCAGTCCACTTCCGGATGCCGCATCCTGAGCCAACAGGTCCGTCATAGCTAAGGAACCAAGTGAAGAGGTCATGCCATAAAGAAAATCGCGACGATTTAAAGAGGGAATTGAAAAAGGTACATTCATATCAATAGACATACATAAATTCGTTGGAATTGAATAAAACAAGGCAAAGGTCTGCCAAAGCTCGGGTTGAAGCGTCTACTTCATTCGCTTTCTTATCTGCTTGGTAGTTTTTGAAGCCGGGCAGAATTTCCTCATATTCAAAAGACTCACCGGTGTTTTCCTCAACCAGTGAACGGGTTATGGAGGTCGGGTATACTGTTGGCTTTGGCTCGTGCGCCAGATGATAGGAAGTCATTCTCATTACATATTTTTCTAAACGATCCCATTCTTGGGAAGCAGGAACTCTACCAAAGACGAGCTGAACTGCCCGTTTGACTTGAGTATGTAAATTCTTCGTTTCCTTATTAATCCGAATTGCAAGAGCGGTGGCCCGGTCATTCATCAGATCACTATTTAGAAGGGTAAAAGCTTGTGGACTAACTGATTCTGAGACTCTCTCTTCACATGAATCATTGGGGTTAGGCTGGTTAAATAATTCTAGAAAGGGATCGGGTTGTCCGCGTACTCGATATGCGTAGAGGGTTCTTCTGTTTCTTACTTTTGGTGCTTGCGAAGGTTGATAGGCGGGAGCGATCGAGAATTGGATCATCCGAGGTTGCAGGGCGACTTCCATATTGATTTCCGGCATGACGGGAAGTCCGCCAATTTCGCGGTTTAGTTCCCCTGTGCTCACAAGCATGGAGTCTCTTAATTCTTCTGCGGAAAGACGACGGGGTTCTCGGTATGCAAGAAGATGATTATCTGGGTCGGTAATTCGTAACTTATTCATTTCGGGGTGCTGTGTACTCATACGATAGGCTTCTGAAGTCATGATCAATTTATGAAGTCGCTTGAATTTCCATCCGTTCTCCACAAAATCAGTCGCCAGCCAATCCAATAGTTTGGGATGAGTGGGTTTTTTTCCCTTCGCTCCCAAATTGTTTGGATTTCCCGCTAATGGTTTGCCAAAGTGTCTTTGCCAAACACGATTAACGATAGAGCGTGCGGTTAACTGATTCTTGGGGTGTGCAATCCACTGGGCTAGTCCAAGCCTTCTCCCAGTCTTTCCCTCAGGCAGAGAATAAGGATCATTTTTCTTGTTTGAAGTGGGCAAGCCAAGGGCACTTAAAACTCCTGGGTTCACTGGAGCAGCAGGTGCCTCGAGTGCACCTCCCATTAGTATTTTAGTCTTGGGGATAGTAGAGTTGGGAATTTTTTCTGGCATCCTCATTTTACGTGAATTGAGGTTTTTGGGTACGGGGCCATTGTAAACGCTTTGAGCCAGAGGTTGGTACCGTTCCAACCTTCGAGTCCAAATCCAATCATCCTGTTTTCTCACCTTCAGTCTACCCGTTTCGGCAGGGGTAAGCCCTACATGCCGAGGAGGTTTCTCTTCATCCGGTAAACTGCGACGCTTATCCTCATTAAGATATTTCTTGCCCTGTTCTTTAAACCATTTCTTTGCGGCGGACTCTTGCTTATCCAGCAAGTGATTATATTTCTCCTTTGCGAATGCGAGCATCTGCTGGGTAAAGTTATGCTCTTCTTCTAGTCGATTCTTGTTTTCTTCCTTTAAAAATGGAACGGGTCGCTCAGCCAATTGTGTTCCACTGAAAACAGAATACATCCTGTAATAATCTTTAGTGGGAAGCGGATCAAACTTATGGTCATGACATTTAAAGCATCTCATGGTTGTACTTAAAAAAGTTTGTCCAACCGCATTGACCACATCATCCAAATAAAGCTGTCTTGCTTCAGGCTTCAACACCATGGCCGGATCCCAAGGACCCATGCGCAAAAAGGAAGATGCAATTAATAATTCAGGATCTTTTTCCTGCTCTTTTTGATTTTCCCAAAGTTCATCACCCGCAATTTGTTCGATAATGAATTGGTCGTATGGTTTATCTTCATTAAACGATCGAACCACATAGTCACGGTATCTCCACATGTTGGACCGCTCGTAGTCATTAGACAATCCTGCTGTATCTGCATACCGAGCTACATCGAGCCAATGCTGTGCGGAACGTTCTCCATAATGGGGTTTTTCCAATAGTTTATCGATTAATTTCCCCCATGCCTGGTCTGGGCTTTTATGCCATTCTTTACGAAACTTAAAAATTTCATGAGGAGTGGGAGGTAGACCATGCAAGTCATAGTAGGCTCTTTTTATCAAGGACCGAAAGTCGGAATGCGGGGCGGGCTGAACCTGTGCTTTTTCTAAGGAATTAGAAATAAAGGTATCAATTGGATGAGATGAATTAATGGGTGGTTGATAATCAGTCAAGGGTTGGAAAGCCCAGATATCTTCTGGTTTATATCGACGAAATGTCCAGTCTTCGGATAGACCACCGCTTGTTCCTACGAGGATACCGTCCTCTGTGAGCGGCTTTGTTCTTTCTTCGAGAAGATACTCTTCCTGAATTTCAGTTGTTGGCCATGGTGCACCCAAATGGATCCATTTTCTTATCCATTCAATCTGTTCTTCTGAGAGTCGATCGTTCTCTTTGGGAGGCATTTCATAATCAGGATCCTCCCAACGAATGGCCTTCATTAAAAGACTTTTTTCAGGATGGAAAGGAATCAAAATCTCTTCAGATGTTTCTCCACCGTGAAGGGTAGAAGCTAGAGAAGTTAGATCAAGATCACCTTTTATTTTTTTCCCTTTTTCTCCATGACAGGGAAGGCATTTACTTTCTACTATCTTTTTTACTTTTAGGGAGAAAATTTTTTCTCCTTCATTCCCATTTAAAATGCCAAAAAAAACTAAGCATATAAAAAATAAGAATAAACCTAGGTTATTGGTTGGCACAGTAGGCTATACAGCAAATTTAAATTACATTTGAGGCAAGGGCTTTTAGGGCACCATCCTTATTTTTTACTACGATTGCCTCAACAATCCTCACGTGTTCTCCGATTGATTCTTCAAAGTTCTCCAAGCGGGAATACTTCATTAAAATACGA
>JABGUO010000365.1 GCA_018646565.1 Opitutia bacterium
CTTTACAAATTAGCGGATGCCCATCTCCATATCGATAAGAATACGCCTCCGATTCTTTTTCAATTCGGTGGAAAAGAAGATCCTTCCAAAGTGCAACCTTCGATTGATAAACTGAAAAAGCTAGGCGTGCCAACCAAATTGCTGACTCATTACAAAGATGGTAAGCATGGTTGCTGGAACCGGCATCCGTGGTTTTTACCAATGGTTGACGATATTGATGCCTGGTTTCAGAAGTACATTTAAGGATTGAGGACCGGGGGCATTTTTCCGGCAAACTTACAGTCTGTTTTCTTAAGCTCTTTAATTGTTCGTATCCTGAGTTTTCGTACCAAGGGTAGATTTTTTTTGGATGCGGCTAAGTTGACCATTTCCTCCGGGTCATTCTTCATATCATAGAGTTCCTCGGTTTCACCCGGTAACAGGTTGCGAATATACTTATAGCGGTCTGTTCGAAGAAATACCCACCAGGGTACCTCTTGCTTTTGATAAATGGGATCATCGTTCATATCGATTACTTCATCACAATCTTCACCGAAACTCATGCCGGTGTGAGCTAGCAAAAGGGGGGACTTCCACGATTTATCCTCAGGATTATTGAGGAGTGGTGTAAGATCGCGCCCGTGCATCTTCCACGGCAGTTCAAGTTTCGCAGCCTTGAAGAAAGTGGGCACAAGGTCAGCCCCACCAACTGGTTTTTTGCAGACTTTTCCGGAAGGAAGCTTTTGGGGCATACTTACGATTAACGGTCCGCGAATGGTCCCATCATAAGGAGCCAGTTTCATCTGGAATCCCTTTTGCCCCCAGGCGATTCCCTGATCTGCCCCGAATACGATCAATGTATTTTCATATTGTCCGGTATCCTTCAGTGCCTGGATCAATTTTCCAATTCCTTCATCAATGGCGAGTACTCCCTGATGATATTGTCTTTCGAGAGAATGAAGATCCGTCCCGTGAATGAATTTTCCACTGACGGTGCGTCCGGAAAATCTTTTATTCTTCAGAACAGGAAGGCCATTCTTTCCCTGCATCCATTGTTCTTTTTCACGGGAATATTTCGGTTTTCCTATTCTTGGCGGATAAATATCGGCAGGAACTTTGACTTTCACCTCCGGGTACTCCTCCAAGTGCCTGGGTGCAGGAGTGAAGGGTCCATGAACAGCACCGTAACAGACCCAAAGATAAAAAGGTTTATCTTTTTTCTTACCGTGACCACCTCTTATGTATTCTTCAGCCCACTTGGAGTAGTTGTCAGTAGAGTAGCCTTGTGTCATTACGGCTTTCTTTCCATTGGTCTGGATCAGCTGTTCCTTGAAATAATTTCCTGAATTCTCTGGAAAAGCAGGACGGTTCCAGACCTTTTGGAAATCCCAGTCACGCCCATATCCGTTATCCGTTCCTGTGTGCCACTTGCCTACCTGTGCAGTCTGGTATCCGTTCTTCCGAAAGACCGCAGGCCAGAATGGAGATTTCTTACTGTCATATTCGCTTCCGGGGTATTCACCTTCCATTCGCATGGATTTAATTCCATAAGTTTGATAGCCAGTAAGAAGCGTAGCCCGTGCTCCCATGCACCACGATCCCATGTAGCAATTTGCAAAACGAATACCATTTTCTGCAAGCGAATCTATATGAGGTGTTTTTACCCAATCGGGTGATTCTGGGTAGCAACCCACTGCGCGATGAGAATGATCATCGGTAAAAATAAACAGAATGTTGGGCTTTTCGGCGGAGAGTCGTAGAATGAGTGTAATAAATGCTACGCAGAGTGACAAAAGCTTGCGGATAATCATTCCTTCAGAGTTACCTTCCATATTCGGCAAGGCAACCAAGAATTCCCACTGAAAGATATGTTAAGGTAGGTCGATTAATTCAATCCGCTTCAGGATGGAGTGCGTTTTAGGATCAGACAGACGAACGGCCTTCTTCTGCTTAAGATCAACCAGTGTAACATTAAAGGTGGAAACCTTGGACCATTCCAGTTCTACATTCTTTTCGCTCTTAAAATCTTTTCGGTTAATCAGAACTTGCTGAGGTCCTTTTCCCGTAACCTTCGTATGGTAAGTAAAGGTACCGATATTGTTTTCCCGACTCAGAAATGAACTTCCAAGACGGAGGCGGAGAGTGTGATCTCGGCCTTGTGGATCGATAGTGAAGGCTAAAACCTTATCATTCGAGCGATCAATCATCGGGCTTTGCAGTTTATAGGTGGTTATACTGTCACCGTTTCGGCTGGACCAGTCAGCGGTTCCATTTGAAAAGTCTTCGATCAGTTCGCTCTTTGCCAGTTTGGATAATTCTTTTAAGTCAATGTTGTCCGGTTCATGGATTGCTTCTTTTGAATTGATGGAGAAAGTCTTGGAACTACCAACTTGTAAAGTCATTTCCTCATCCAACTTGTAACGGCAATGCCCGAAAACATAGAGCGGAAGCTGGGGGTAGATAGGGATATCCGAGGTCCATGTATTCTTTGATTTTTTTGCCACTGCATTATGCCAAAAACGGGTACGGGAATTCGGATCGTAGCTGTAGTAGATTTGGACCCCAGTCAAGCGTTCGATTGCTTTTGGAGCTACCGAGAAGGTGGCAATTTCTTTGTCTATGGAGAAACTGGATGGTGGTGTGTTTGGAATTTCAATCTGTTCATCCCCGAGATATTTCTTAAACCAAAGATTAAGCACTGCCCATTCTTCTGAACCAGGCCCATGATTAAAGTGCACATTGGAGGATACTCTCCAGTCTTCATGGGGAAGTAAATCCATAGATCGGTAAATTCTTTCAAATGTTGAATGAAAATCGTTGGATGAAGTAATGAAGGCGACCGGACATTTTACATGAGGCCAGTATGACTGCGGGTCGATGACATTTTGGTACATTTCAAGGTTTTGAAATTGCGGTCTTTTACTGCTCCCCACGATACCTCCGGGAAAATCAACCTCTTTAAATCCAGTTCCACCGACAAATGGAGCGACTGCTTTGAGCCGGGGATCGGTTGCGGTGAGGGCAGTGATCATCCCCCCCATGGAAAAGCCGGTGAATCCGATTCTGTAGGGATTAACCTCGGGTTGCTTCTCCAGGAAAGTAATCGCCCGCCGGCCCGCCATCGAAAGAAGAATCCAATTGGAGTTACGGGGGCTGGGAATCGGATCGATCGAAAATTCATCAGGTTGCAGGTTTACCTTCCATCCTTTGCGTAATGCTTTGGAGTAAAAGCGTGGACCTTGGGTGGGATCCACCTTCCCCCAGTCGGTATTGGCTTCAATTTCTTCCTTTACGGGGCGCCCCAACCAATTGACATCGATGTTTGCAAATCCTTGTTTTGCAAAATAAACGCTTCGGTTGCGCTCAGCCCGCTGCCCACCACCATGAGACCAAACAAATGCCGGATGTTTACCTGGTTTGTTGGGAAACGAGTAGTAAGCAGCTACCCTGGAATCAGTTCCCTTGAACCGACCGACTTTATAGGTGAGGTATTGGGTGGTGACCTCCTCTGTTTTCCATTCTTCAATGATTTTCACCTCCAGTTCTTCAGCTCGGGCATCATAGCTTTGCCAAAGTTCGAGTGCGGACTTCGGGAGTTTATCTGGATTACTGATTGGCGTAAAAGTATCCTTGGCTGATAAATCACTGATCAAGCAGAGTAGGAGGATGAATTTTTTCATAGGCAGAATCATAAAAATTAAATTCTATGACTGAATGACAGAACTGGGTCGACCGAAAATCGGAAATTAAAGAAAATTTATTTGCGGGCAAATGCGTCGCTTGTGGCAATTTTAATAATGAGATCACGAAAGCCGAGTTTTTCTAAAATTATGGACTGAGCAATAGATTTAGCTTCGTTTTTATCCCGTAGAGTAATTACTCTGCCGGTACCATAAGTCATCAGTTTTTCAGCGAGGTTTTGTGCCAATAGTCTTTTCTTAGAAATCAGAACTCTTTTAAGGGTCCGTGGTCCATGAATCTTTTCTCCTGTGTTTAAGATAGAACTTCCGTCAATAGGCCCGGATGGAAAAAGCTTAGTGCTTTGAGTTGAGTTTTTCCAAAAGCGCGATCGATAATAGGTAGGACGGTAACCACCAACTGGGTCAAAATATTCAAGGGGGAAACCGTAGGGGTCAATCTTGGCATGACAATCCGCGCATGCCTGGACTGAGCGGTGTTTTTCAAGAAGTTGCTTCACAGTCTGAGCACCCCGGACATCCGGGTTAATCGGTTCGACATCCGGGGGTGGGGGAGATGGAGGAGTTCCCAGCAAGCTTTCCAATACCCAAATGCCCCGAATAACCGGTGATGTATCGACTCCGTTTGCAGTGAGAGTAAGAATGCTTGCGTGACCAAGCAGACCTCCCCGCATACTGTTCTCCGGAAAGGAGACCTTGCGGAAATGAACTCCTTCTACACCATCAATTCCGTAATGTCGGGCGAGGTCCTGATTAATAAAGCTGTAATCGGAGTCAACAAAGTCGGAGAGTGGTACATTTGCATGAACGGCATGGGTTAGAAACTGATGGGTCTCCTCAAGCATGGCCTCCTTTAATCCGTAGCGATAATATTCACGGAATTTGAGCGAGGCCGGAGGCATAGTTCCGAGTTTGTCGAGACGGAGCCAGGATTCCGCAAATCCATGAATAAATGATTCACTTCGGTGATCATCCAGTAAACGCAAGACTTGTTGTTTGAGATGTGATCGCTCTATTAGCTTTTTTTCTTTGGCTTGTAGGAAAAGTTCATTATCAGGTAAGGAGGACCAAATGAAATGGGAGAGTCGGTTTGCGATCTCGAAAGAAGATAAATGATCAGATTCACTGCTTTCTTCTTTTAAATAAAGGAAGTCAGGTGAGACTAGTATTGCCTTGAGAGCCAGAAAAAAGGCTTCTTCCCGATTTCGACCAAGTTTTTGACGTGCTTTTTTTTCGATTTCCAAATAGGGCTTAATATCGAATGTGGATACCGGTCGGCGAAAAGCACGTCGGGCAAAGCGAGAGAATGCCATTTCAAGATCAATTTTAGAAAGGTCCCGTTCACCATCCAGGAAAACCTGTTGGGCTTTACTTTTATAGGTAAGTGGAAGAGGGCCATTGATGCGGAGCTCATGTAATCGGACAACTGGGCCTTTCCATACATCTGAAACAATGCGACCCGGCACCAGATCCTTTCCCACGATATGCCAGGCATGAAAACCTTCTTTTCCGCGGAATTCAATGTCCGTATGATATTTTTTACAAATGTCTCGCATCCAATAGTCTGAAGGGCCCGGCCCGTTATCCCAGTTAAGAAATGGAACATCTCTTTTGTCCATCCATACTGTTGCTTCGAATTTTTTAGGTTGATGATCAGCTAAATCCCAGAGCCCTATTTTCGATCTTGATTTGATCGAGTCCGAGCCCATTCCCTTGCTACCTCTTGAAACAAATAAGGAGAGTTGCATCGGAGGTTTGAGGTTGGTGGGGATCATCGCAGGATCGTAGGGATGCGTTAACCGACGAACAGCTTCGGCAGTTATACTGATTTTGTAATACCCGGGAGTTTGTATACCCTTTGTCCTTTTATACCAGTTGTGCGGGAAAGTTCCTAAGTCAAAATGATCAGATATTTGTTTTTTCCCAGCTGCAAAATCAAGGTGTTGATTAGGTTTGTAAACTCGGTACATCCAGGGAGTCTTTTCCTGTCTGCTGGGAGAGCCCCAATCTTTAGGTTTAATCGCGTCACTTTTGAAAGGTGTGATTTCGTCAAAACGAAATGCCATACGCAGATAACGGTCTGCAGATTCAAGATAAGCATTTAGATGTTGATCGGAAAGGTTGAGTGCATCCCCAACATTGGTAAAGCCATGATCATTTTCATCGGTTGGGAAATCCTCTGTGAAATCAAAAGGTAAATCATGTAAACCCAGCAGATCGCGCATCGTATTTCGGTACTCTCTGCGATTGAGTCTGCGTAAGACGGTTTGTTTGGGCCCTTTTTCCTTCTCCAATTCAACGAGAGTTTTGGTAAGCCAGGAAATTGTCTGTTTAATTTCTTCTGTTTTGGGTTGTGCGACCTCCTTTTTCTTGGGAGGCATTTCACCCAGGTTGAGTTGGTCGAGTATGTCGTGCAGTAAATTAACTTTATCTTCGTCACCTAAATCAATCATCTGTTTACCCGAAAATTCCCTCGAAAGTTGGTGAAAAGTACGATCTCCTTTGTTCTTCTCGGAACCATGGCACTTAATGCAATAATTCTGTGTGAATTGAAAAACTTTCTGATCGAATTCTACGACTCTTGAAAAGGCATGGTTTATTCCAATTATGAAAATTACAGCGAATCCAAAAACGGAGGAATGCAAAATCTTTACCATTTGCAGAAACTAGATGACTTTTTCGAGGCCGGTAAGGGTTCCGGATGAGGTGTTAAATTGATCTACCTCCATACCAAAATTCTGTAACATTGATAGATAAAGGTTACAGAGAGGGGTAGATTGTTTTCCTGCACGTGCAAAATGCATGTGTCCCGCATGATTGAATCCCCCTCCAGCCAGCAGAATGGGAAGGTCTCGGTTACTGTGAGAATTTGCATTGCTCATGCCGCTACCAAGAAGTGACATTGTACTGTCCAGTAAACTTGCACCGTTAGGTTCTTTTACTTCCTTAAGTTTTTTGAGAAAGCGGGCAAATTGATCTACATGAAAAGTTTCGATAATAGAAAGTTCATCAATGGCACCCTGAACCTGTCCATGGTGAGAAAGGGTATGGTATCCCTGTGAAACTCCCGGTAATCCACCGTTTTCTTTTCCTAGATTAGTAAATGCAAGACTGATCACCCGGGTTGAATCCGTTTGAAGGGCAAGAGCCATAAGATCGTAAAAAAGAGGGGTTCGATCCTTGAGGGTTAGTGAATCTACACCCGGCGCGAGAATATAATCTGTATTTGGTTTTTCCTTGTCGAGCCAGAGAGTTGACTGCTCAATACGTTTTTCGAATTCGCGAACGGAGGTGAAATACTGGTCTAGTTTTTCGGTGTCTGCATAACCTAAGCTTTTTTTAAAGCTATCTGCCTGATTTTTCGCAAGATCAAGAATGGAGCGTTTATCAATTAAAGCTCTTTCAGTTTGATTGCGTGTTGAGCTGTTCTCTTTACGAAAAAGCATTTGATAAAGTTTTTCCAAACTACGGATGGGTTGGATATTATTTCCATTACTTGTCCATGAAAGGGTATGTTCATTTCCGCGGTCGGCATCTAGTGTAAGAGAAGGATACCTGGTTTTCTCTCCGGTAAAGTCGGCTGCTTTTTGATCTAGGGAAATATTGGCTTCGTCATATCCTTTCGATTGGTTGGTGGGAATCCCAGATAGAAAAAACTTGGTTGCATTGTGACCGCCACTAAGGTTGTGATCTAGTCCTGAAAATACCGTGTAATGATCACGTAAAGATTCAAGCGGTTTGAGGAGTAATGGGGATTGAAACTGCTTTCCTATTTCCTGAGGATGAAAGTTTTCGGGAACAAACCCGTAAAATACTCCACTTGCAGTTATCCGTTTTGGGGGGGTGAGCGAACTGGATTCAGCATTTGCCTCGAGAAGGGGTAGGGCAATCATAGATCCACCCAATCCTTGCAGAAATCGCCTGCGGGCAATATGTCTTTTAATTAGCATCTGCATAAAATACTATGCAAAAACTACTTAAAAACCAAGGCTACATTCGTATTTTACTAAAGAAAAGAAGAACTGGAAAAGCTTTCGGAGGTATTACTTAAATAGAGGTTCTACCATGTTTCCATTGATCTTTTCCCAACTGGCATACAATAAATCAAGCTGCTCAGGCATTTCCTTAGATAAGTCTTTGGTTTCAGAGGGATCCTTGGCTAAATCATAAAGTTCCCATTTTTTGGGTGATTGCCTGAGGATTTTCATGTCGCCCACGCGAAAGGCCGCCTTATGACTCTGTCTCCAATACAGCCACTCGTGCGGATCTTCCTTGTGCTTTCCTGTGAGGTAAGGGAGAAGGTCATAAGATTCAATATATTCACCCTTGGGTTTAGGAACGCCTGCAGCTGCATGAATGGTGGCAAAAATATCGGTACTCAGTACGGGTCGATCATAGGTTTTTCCTGCAGGCACTATGCTGGGCCACTTGAATAAAAAAGGAACGCGAATACCCCCCTCGTACATTTGTCCTTTTCCGCCCCGTAAAGGAAGGTTGCTACTCGTTAGTTCCTTGGTCGGACCACCGTTGTCGCTCAGGAAAAATACAAGTGTGTCGTTTTCTAAATCTTCTTTTTCTACTTTTTTCAAAATTTCGCCAACGCTATCATCGAGATTTGAAAGCATGGCGGCAAAAATTCGTCGCTGTATATCTTCGATATGTTTAAACTTCTTCATGTACTTGTCCGCAGCCTGCAGGGGGCTGTGAACCGCATTGTAGGAAACAAATAAAAAGAAAGGCTTATCGCTATGCCGGTCTATGAAATCGACGGACTCGCGGGTAATGGCATCGGTAAAGTACTCTTTTTCCCGGACGGGCTGACTTCCCCTAACGATAGGGTTGTTGGCGTCGTAATCAGGTTCATTTCCCAAGTGAGTAGAGTAGATTACATTGCCGAAAGTTCTGATTCCTTGTCCACCGCCGGGAAGGACTTTCCGTCTCAACCAAGTAGTCGTTCCTTTCCATGGTTCGGGAACGAAGTAATGTCCTTCGTGGGTAAACCCAAAAAATTCATCAAAACCACGACGGAATGGATGATAGGGAGCAGTTCCACCAAGATGCCACTTTCCAATCAAACCGTTTACATAGCCTGCCATCTGGAGGGAGTCGGCAATTGTTTGTTGAGAAAGTGGGAGTCCGAAGCCAGGTTCCTCATTTTTGGCACCTGTGGGATTGAATTCATGTCCGAAGCGGGTTCCATACTTTCCGGTAAGAAGGCCAGCCCGGGAAGGGCTGCAGTTGGGGGCGGTGACATAGCCCTGGCTGAACCTTACACCCTTTTTTGCAATGTCGTCGATGTTGGGTGTGGGTATCTCCTGATTCCCTTGGCATCCCAACTCTCCATATCCGAGATCATCTGCCAGAAGAATGATGAGGTTGGGCATTTGGGAAACTCGATTACTTCCATGAGAAACAAGTTTTAAAATAAAAAAGGGAAGAAATAAGGAGAAAAGTAATTTTTGGAGTTTCATAAATTATATATGTTTTAATGTTCAAAATTCTTACGATGGCACAGTTATTATATTTTTTTAATCTGTCTTAAACTTAATTTAGAATAATTAAAAGTCTCATGATGAGTTCAAAACGTCTTATTAATTAGTGACCAATGAAAACTGTGATATTTTGACATCTTGACATTATGACGTCATTATATATTTATATCTTTATGTCATCTAAACCCCGCAATAAGAAGTCAAAACGTAAAAACACATCTTTGCGTCTTGAGGAGTCAGTCTTAAAAAAACTGAAGATTTATGCGGTGAAGAAGGACACAAGCGTTCAGCAAATTATTGAGGATCTCGTGGTGGGACTTCTCAAAAACAAAAAATAATTATGCTTAAAAAACAAAAAAATGATCAAAGGTTGGCGACCGAAAGGGATAGTGATTATCAAGTGGGTGTTTTTGCCTACACTGGATCAGGGAAGGTAGTATTGGTAACTAGTCGAAAGGGCGAATCATGGATACTACCGAAGGGGAATCGTGCGAAAAAACGATCCGATCGTTTGCAGGCGAAGAGAGAAGCTTTTGAGGAGGCGGGTATCCAAGGGTCTTTGAATTGTAAACATTATGATTTTAATTGTTTCGAAAAATCTAAAAAATTGAGGATCTACACTATGAGGGTAAAGACGATCCTCAATGACTTTCCGGAGGTGAGACAACGCAAGCGAATGGTCACTACTTTTGATCGTGCGGAAAAGATGGTGAAGGGAGAGTACCTTAAAATAATACGAGAGTTACGAAAAAGGATATTTTAAAAATCCTTTTTCTTTTGTGGGAGTCATGCTCCTGATCAACTTGTTAAGTTCCAAAACTTACTGATGCAATCCGGGGCGTGGCGAGACTCCATTATTAAAAAAACCCTGCTTAATTCCTTCTTTTCCAAATCCTTTACCAGAATCCTGCGGGTTGCACCAGAAAGAACCAATAATATAGCCCGTGTTGAATGCCTGCCTAATGTACCGGGCATAGGCATTTTCTCGAAGATTTCTGGGACCAAAGTGCCGAACGAGAAACGTTCACCAAAAACTAGGTGATTGGGAGCGAATTTTCGCTGTGCAGTCCCTACTATTCGAAAGTACTCCCTGGCGATGAGACGAAGAAATGAGCGATCCCTCGCTTTCCCTTTCTCGCCATCCCAAGCTAAAAGGAACTTTTGATAAGCTGTTTGACCGGGTGTACCTTTGGGCAGGTTTCGAATATAATCGACCCAGTTTTTGCCTGAGGGGTTTTCTAGAGGACACGATCCAAGGTCAGTCCAACAATAACCAATCGTGTTTGGATTATTACGACTACGTTGGCAAATAAACTTCACCCGATTCTCGAGTTTTGTCTGCTCTTTGGTGTCGAAGATATCGAGAAATCGAACCGAGTTCTTCCCCCGATAATAGGAAATCGGCACCAAGTGATTCCAGCTCTCAATAAAAGGCATATCCTTACGAAGACTCTGAGGGCAGCCATAACCGTAAGAATTAAAGCCAATTTCCTTACAGGCTTTGGAAAACTTGTCTATCTCAGGCTTAGAACTTAAGTTTCTTGCATGTGTAATACCGTGAGCGAAGAATGGCTTGCCGTCGGGCTTTGTAAGCCATGGTCTGCACCCATTTTTTGGATGGTGATTACTTCAGTTTGATTAGCAAGAATGGAGGGGGCGAAAACAATAAACAGAAGAAATGAAACCCCTGTTTTCGTTTTCATAAATTGAGGTGAAAATTTATTGTTCATTTGGTGCACAAGGTTTTCCCTCGAGGTAGCTTTGAAGAAGCGACCGCATCTTCTTAACTTTTAAAGGATACTGAGAATAGAGGTTATTGGACTGGCGAGGATCATTTTTTAAATTGAAGAGGAGCCCTTGGTTTTCCTTCCCGTAAGGCTCCAATCCAAAGTGATTAAGGTAGTCCTGCCGTTCCTTTTTTGCAGCACCGGTGGATGCGTTTATCAAAACCCAATCTCCTTGCCGGAGGGCGAACTTTTTCGGAGAGGTGTTTTGCACGGTCGCCACGCGCAGGGGCTTGTCGTACTTCTCCCTCTTGAAGACCGGCAGTAGATCGTAGCTGTCGATAGCCTCCTTCATTCCGAGACGGTGTCCGATGATCTTGGCAAAGCTCGCAGCCAGGTCGACCTGACTCACAACCTCGTCGGAAACCGATCCCTGCTTGATTTTGCCGGGCCATTTGACGATGAAGGGCACGCGGTGTCCTCCCTCGTAGATGTCGCGCTTGACGCCACGATACTTGCCCGAGCTCCATTGTTTGAATTCCTCCAGTCTTTCGAAAGCATGGGTCTCGGGTCCATTGTCGGCGGAGAAGACGACCA
>JABGUO010000366.1 GCA_018646565.1 Opitutia bacterium
AGCAACTCCTTTTCCTCCGCGAAAGCGTGTAAATATGGGATAAGTATGCCCAAGGACGGCACCGGGCAATCCCCATAATCCAAGAGTAGAATCTCCTGAAAAAGAAATCCATGGAAAAAGAAACCATGTGGTGGCAAGCAACCCCTTCATGAAATCCATAAAAAATACAAGATATCCCGCCGGTTTACTTACGCTTCTTAGTACATTAGTTGCCCCTGGATTACCACTCCCCACGGAGAAAATGTCTACCCCATAGCGCTTGGCAACCAAGACTCCAAATGGAATTGAACCCAAGATATAGCCGACTAAGGCAACTCCAACAGTTTCAACTGAAAGCATACTTAAAATAAAAAAGGAACAAGGTATTCGAGCTAACCTTGCCTGGAAATTCTTGCCTCTCTGATATCAGAATCTGCCTCCAGTATGCGAAGCACACCTTCATCCGGTTCCTGATCAAGTTCGCAAATTGTTAATGCAAGTTCGCCACAATCCGCTCGACTCAACGACATATTGGCAATGTTAACACCTCGATCACCCAAAATTGTTCCCAATTTTCCTACAATTCCAGGTTTATCAACATTTCGAATAACTAATAAAAGGTCAACTGGACGTACTTCAATAGCCTGCTGGTCAACCTCCACGATCCGGGGATCATTTGCTTTGCCAAGAAGTGTTCCTTTCACAGATCTTTCTGTTCCATCACTTGAAACAGTTTTCACCTCAATTAATTCGTTATAATCAACCACCGATGAGGATTTTGTAACTTCTAGCTTTATTCCTAAAGCCTTAATCTTGTGCGGAGCATTAACATCATTGATTCCCTCATCTCCGGCAAGCCCTGCAAGCCAGCCCTTTTGAACCGCCCGGGTTAAAGGAACCGCGTCAAAATCAACAATTCCTCCCCAAAAAGTAATATGAATTGAAGAAATATTTTCCTGTGCTGACTGACGCGCAAAACTTCCTAATCGATGACAAAGGTCAAGGTATGGGCTTAATGTAATTAAGTCTTTTGGATCAATCGAGGGCATATTAATCGCATTTCTAATGCGCCCCCCTTGCAAAACCTCCGCAATTGCCTCCGCAATTTCAACCCCAACACTTTCCTGTGCCTCGGCTGTGGAAGCACCTAAGTGGGGAGTTAAATTTAAATTCTCAATACCACGAAACTCATGATCCTCTGGAAGCGGTTCCTGTTCGTAAACATCTAATCCTGCAACTGCCACTTTTCCACTTTTTAAAGCTCCTGCGAGTGCACTTTCTTTGATAATACCACCCCGAGCACAATTAAAAATTCGCACTCCATCCTTCATTTGAGAAAAGGCAACCTCATCCACCATATCCTTAGTATCTTTGGTCAGAGGCATATGGACGGTTATATAATCTGCTCGGATAAAAGCATCTTCTAGTTCAACTTTTTCGACTTCAAGTTCGTTCGCTCGCTCTTCGGTCAAATAAGGATCATAGGCAATTACATTCATCTCAAATGCCTTCGCTCTTTTTGCAACTTCAACCCCGATTCGCCCCAATCCAAGAACCGCTAAAGTTTTGAATCTTAATTCACCTCCCTTTAACTGCTTCCTTTCCCATAACCCCTCTTTCATACTCGTTACACCACGAACAATTGGACGGGTACTGCAGAGCATGTGTGTAAAAGTCAATTCTGCGGTGGCGATCGTGTTACCACCAGGCGTATTCATTACAATAACTCCCGCCTCGGTAGCTGCTTCGATATTAATATTGTCCACTCCCACTCCGGCACGCCCGACCGCTTTCAATTTGGTTGCACCAGTAATTACTTCGGGAGTTATCTTGGTATCACTCCTGACAATAATTGCAGAAACATCCTTGGAAATCTCTAGCAATTTTTCTGGAGATGATCCGTAGGCTTCAACTACTTCAAAACCATCCTGCTTTTGCAAAAACTCCACACCTAATGGGGAGATACGGTCCGCGACAAGAATTTTCATCGTAACAATGTAAAAAGATTTAAATATGCCCAAAACTACTCCAATTGCAATGAGGAAAGAAAATTCTTATTTTTTCTTTCCGAAGCCATCTTCAAT
>JABGUO010000056.1 GCA_018646565.1 Opitutia bacterium
CTTCCGTAGCAACTTATCCATTCGATGCTGTTATCTTCGCTGGTCATCCAAAGAATATTGGGCTTTGTTTTTTCAGCCACAAGAATTTGGCACAAAAGGGCAAAGCCAAGTAGGGGAAATAAATTTATGAGACGAGTCGAGTATGTAGAAATCATTTTTTCTTTAAGAAGGTTAAATAGTTATTTAATTCATGATCGTTGGTTTTTTGCAAAACCTCTTTCATGCGATTTCTAAAATTTTTCAAGGTAGTTTGATGATTATCATGGTTGGATAGATTTGTCCGGCTCATCTACACCATTTATTCATTGGGGTGATTCGAGAATATCAGGCTGAGCAGGGGGATTTTCGACAATCTAAAATCTCAGAGTGTATCCAAAGTTGTATCCAAGAAATTAAGTAGCATTTAGACAGTCCGCTCGCGATTGAACAGCCTGCAAAATCAATGAGTATTTCAGAGACTGCGTTTCGCAAAATTTTTCGTCAGCAAGTCGGATATTCTCCCTTCGCGAGGCCGAGCAATTACTGAGTCAGGGTTCATGGCATATTAAAGAAGTATCTCATCGTCTGGGTTTTTCATCCAGTCAGTATTTTTCGACTGTTTTTAAACGGGTGACCGGGGTGAGTCCCGGTGAGTTTCTAAAAAAGTTAAAGACCCAGGTTTAAAAAATCGGTTATTTTTTGTTTAGCTTGAGATAAAGATTGGTAGTGGTAATTTAGAAAATTTGAATTACCCGCCAGCATTGCGGATAATGTTTGATCCTTCTTGCCTTCATTGAAAAGGCAAAGGGTGGGCTTGTTAAGTTTTTCGGCTACTCCTAATTCATAGCCAACTCCAAGGGAAGGAGTGGTGACTTCAGCAATCACAGCATCGGCTTCTTCGAGCCATTCCATGTCACGCTCGTAGATAGCAATGTCATCTAAAGCGGCTTCTCCGTTCTTATCAATTGAGTGGGACCCGACATGTTCGGTAAGAACTTCTGCTTTGGTCGAGATAAACTCGATTAAATCTAAATATTTTTGCCGATCTTCCCGACCTCCCCGGATCGAGCCCGCAAAATATACTTTCATGCGATTAAGGGAGTAATGACCTTCCCGTGTACATCGGTGAGGCGAAAATCCCGCCCGGCATAACGGTAAGTTAATTCTTCGTGATCAAATCCAAGCAGGTGGAGCATGGTGGCGTGCAGGTCGTGAACATGGACAGGATTTTCCACTGCCTGAAATCCGAAAGGATCAGTGGCTCCGTGGATGTATCCCGGTTTGACTCCTCCCCCGGCCATCCAGACGGTGAAACCATGGTGATTGTGATCGCGACCGTTGACCTTGCCTGCGTTGGAACCGGGCTTGGGCAGTTCAACCGTAGGAGTGCGGCCAAATTCCCCGCCCCATAAAACCAGAGTTTCTTCCAGCAATCCACGGTCTTTCAAATCCTGAAGCAACGCCCCAATTGCCTGGTCGCATTGCCCGGCCAGTCGGGAGTGATTCTTTTCAATTTCATCGTGACTATCCCATGGCTGTCCGGCTCCGTGCCAGAGTTGGACAAAGCGGACTCCGCGTTCGACCAGCCGGCGGGCCATTAGGCACTGCTTGGCGTGCACTCCATCTCCGTATGCCTCCCTAGTCCTTTTCGATTCCCGGGTGATGTCAAACGCATCACTCGCCTCCATCTGCATACGATAGGCGAGCTCAAAGGATCGAATCCGTGAATCCAGTCGGTCGTCGCCAGGACGGTCGGATTGATGGGCCTGGTTAAGTTTTGCAAGGAGATCGAGCTGGCGGGATTGCCGGTTGTCCGGACGTGCGGGATTAAGGTTGGGAATAATTTCCTCCCCCGTCTTTCGGGCCGGATTGACATAAGTACCCTGAAAAATTCCGGGAAGAAAGGCGGAGCGCCAATTTTGAGTTTCAGTTACGGGATAACCCCCTGGGCACAGGACCACGAACCCGGGAAGATTCTGGTTTTCCGTTCCCAGCCCGTAAGTAACCCAGGATCCCATGCTGGGCCGCACCAATTGGCTTTCCCCACAATTCATCAACATTAGAGAGGGTTCATGATTGGGTACATTTGCCTGCATCGAACGGATCACACAAAGATCGTCGGCATGTTTGGCAACATGGGGGAAAAGTTCACTTACAGGTATGCCGGACTGGCCGTATTTTTTAAATTTGAAAGGAGAACCAAATGCGGCTCCGGTCTTACGTTCAGTTTTTAGTTGGCTTTCCTCGGGAAGACTTTTCCCATGCCATTTATTCAGTTCCGGCTTGGGGTCGAATGTATCCATGTGGGAAGGCCCACCATTCATAAACAGGTGAATGACCCGTTTGGCTTTGGGAGCGAAATGGGGTCCGCGGGCAATCATTGGATTATTTGTTTTTCCAAACAGGGCGGGCGTCCCGAGTAGGGGAGCGAGCGCGGACAGGCCCAACCCGTTTCCACACTGGGCAAGAAAATCGCGTCGGGGGAGTGAGAATTCGCGGGGTAATTGGTTCATCAGTCTACGAAGAAGAACTCGTTGGATACGAGCAGGGTTTGGGCCAGGTCTTCCATTTTCGGAACGGTGACTTGGGGAGTTAGAAAAGAAACCACGGTTTCAAGTTCCTCGGGTTGGGGGTTGCGGGAGAGAATTTTTCGGTAAAGAAACTGGGCAACTTTTTCCGCCTGTACGGGTGCCGGGTATTGTTTTCCGGCAGATTCTGCAAGCCGATTGGCTCGGGCGAGGACAAATGGATCATTAAGAGCGAATAGGGCCTGTTGGGGAACGGTGGTTTCCAATCTTTGGGGTGAGTGGATGTTGGGGTTTGCAAAATCGAAAGTGTTTAGGATTGGAGCGATATTTTGGCGGTCAATAAATCCATACACTGCCCGTCGGGTACTCAAAGGTTTTTTACCGGGTGGTTTGGGAGCTCCCCCCATCCGTGGGTCGAGTTCCCCGCTCACCTGGAGCATACCGTCGTGCATTGCCTCGTATCCCAGGCGTTTGGGATTCATGGAAGTGAGTAAGCGATTTTCTGGATCCGCGGGATTTAGGTTGTGGCTGGATTGCCGGTAGGTTCGGGAGTGGACGATCTGGCGGATCAAGTTTTTGAGGCTCCAGCCATTTTTCATAAAACTGTTGGCCAGATAGTCGAGTAATAATGGATGGGTCGGTTTCTCCCCCATGAGACCAAAGTCACTCGGTGTGCGGGCCAGTCCCCGACCAACGAGATGCCTCCATACGCGGTTAACCATTACTCGTGCGGTCAGTGGATTGTCCGGGGAAACGATCGATTCGGCGAGTTCAAGCCTACCGCTGCCCTGGCTGTAATTTTTTCGGGTGCCGTCCGACGGAGTAAGTGCGACTAGGAACCGCCGGGGAACCCGTTCCCCTCGGTTGCCAAAATCACCACGAAGAAAGATCTGAGGATCGCGAATGTTCGGACTGTCGACCAAAGACATAGCCCGAGGAGGTGAGCCTGGATGTTCTGCTTCGTGCTTCGCAACTTCAGCCCGTAGCTGATTATTTTTGTCACCGGCTTTGGTATCGAAATATTTTCGGAATTCCTTGGTGTTTAGATTTACGGGAAATTCGCGTGCGGAAACAGCTACTATAATTCCCTTTTTAGTTTTGCTGTTATCCTTTTGCTGAATGGCCTGACTCATTACATTTGCATACAAATGAAGAACACCTTCCACGGTTTTGATATTCCCTTTTTTGAAGCTCATGGTGAAGAACGAGGGGAAAGATGGGTTTAGTTTCTTATTCCAATCATTTAATAATTTTGCAGGATCTTTGCTGCTGGTGAGCAAAAGCAGGGGTGAGAGAAAACTTTTTTCCAGCTTTTTCTTTCCTTCAATATAATTCCTCCAACGGTGGGCCAGCTTTGGGAAGAGTTTTCTTTTCGCTACCATTACCTCAAAGTCATTTTGGGATAATCTAAGACCGTCCCAAAAAACCTGTAGGTAGGCAAGAATTCCATCTTCGGACTGAGCATATATTAGTTTTTTTTGGACATGTTCCTCGACCACTGATTCAAGCCTGGTCAGTTTTTCTGAGAATTCAAGATACTCGGTCGAGTTAATGTCTGGTTGTCCAATCAGGGGAAGAACTTCCGGTTGGCTGGAAAGGTTGAATATACCATAGAGCGAATAATAATCCTCTTGTGGAATGGGGTCGTGGAAATGATCATGACACCGTGCGCAGGCTACGGTGAATCCCATCAGTCCCCGGGTGACGACATCTATACGGTCATCAATAATCAGTTGCCTGCGGTCAAGAAAACGTGGGCCCACCGTCAAGAAACCAAGGGCAGCGAGGTCGGGATGATTGGACTTGTCCACGAGGAAGTCAGCGGCCAACTGATTTCGGATAAATTGGTCGTAGGGCATATCTTGATTCATTACCCGGATCACCCAATCCCGATAGGTGTAAGCGAATGGATGGAGGCGGTTTTTTTTGCCGGGTAGGTAACCTTTCGTGTCTGCATAGCGGGCAACATCTAACCAATGCCTTCCCCAGCGTTCTCCAAAGTGAGTGGAGGCAAGCAGTTCGTCGACAAGATAAGAATAGGCCTCCGGGCGTTTGTCGTTGAGAAAGTTATTTACCTGATTAAAAGTTGGTTTTAGTCCGAGCAGGTCGTGGTAAAGCCTGCGAATTAAAGTCTTCCGATTGGCGGGTGGAGAGTGGTTCAGTTTTTTTGCATCCAATCGTGCCTGAATGAAGGAATCAATCGGATGGAGCTTTTGGGAACCGACTTGTGGTTCCGGTTGCCCGATTGGTTGAAATGACCAATGAAGCGATTCATCCGCAGTATCCACATCTGAGAATACCGGCATTCCCAACGGGAGTAAGAGCAGGGCAATTACCCCGCTTAGTTTGCTCTTTCTCACTACACAATCCACAAAAAACAAGATATCACTACGACCTTGTGGGTCAATCGATTGAGATAAACGAATTAACTTTTTTTTCTGAACCCTTTCCGTTCAGCTGCCGATCGGTCCAGTCTTACTTAATTTCGAGCAACTCGCATTCGAAAATCAGGGTATCTCCTGGCTTAATCTTTCCGCCGGGTCGTGGATTATCCCCGTAGCCAAGTTCGCTGGGTATGTAAATTTTGACTTTCCCTCCGACCTGCGTCTTGGTCAGTCCACCGGAGAACCCTTTAATTACTCCGCCCATCGGAAAGCTGGCGGGTTGTCCACGGTCCACCGAACTGTCAAACACCGTTCCGTCAATCAAAGTTCCGTGGTAGTGTAAACGAACTGTTTTATCCATCGTTGGACTGGGTCCTTTTCCTTTCCGTAAAATTTCATAATAAAATCCGCTCGGATCCTTCATCACTCCCTTCTGGGTGGCAAGAAGGGCAAGGAACTCTTTGGATTTTGCCTTGTTTTCAGCGGCCAAGCCCTTCATTCCTTCCTGTTCAGCCGCCCGGGCAATCTTCATCTTTTCGGACATGATCTGTTGTACTTTGGGCATCAGTGCCTGGGTTTCAGGTGGCATTTTTCCCAATGCAATTCCTTTTTTCATGCCGGCTAAAATTAGATCGATCTGCTCACTGGTAAACTCCATTTTTGCCAAGCCGGATCCTTCGGCAAACATCATTCCAATCGCCCCGTAAATTTCCGCGTCTTCAATTTTTTTATCATTCTGGGCAAAAACTGAACCAGAAAGTAAAATCATACTCGTTACTAATAAGCCAGTTTTCTTCGCTCTGGCAATCGGTTGGATTTTAGTTAATTCCATGCATTCAAATTTCCTTCGCCTCGATTTTAGTCAACTTAAATGTAGGGATTTCCTTATTTTTATTAGGTATCCAATCTTTAAATAGGGTTGGCAATGAAATACAAGCCGTTAGGATATAAGGGTGTCAAATGAACAAAAAGAAGGTCGGGATCGGGTTGTTTTATTTGATGGTGTATGTGGTATGTGTAATGCATCGGTCGATTTTATTCTTAGTCGGGATCGGCAAAAAAAGTTTTTGTTCTCTCCCCTGCAGGGCGAATTTGCCAAGACCCAAGTTCCCCATGAATGTGCGGATTTAAATACGATTATATATTGGAGGAATGGGAATGTCCTTCGAAGATCATCGGCAGTTTTGCGAATCCTAGTTGATTTAGGCGGTGTATGGGTTGTGTTTTGGCCCTTCCTTCTTGTCCCCGCTTTTCTGAGAGATATGTTTTATCGTATAATTGCAAATAGTCGTCATTTGATTTCTAAAAAGAGAGCCGCTTGCCGCATTCCTTCTCCGGAAGAAAAGGAACGTTTTTTGGACTAAAGGGATTGTCGTTTCATAGTCTGTTGAGTAGATAAAAAGCTTTGATTATGACAAAGATTATCATTCTCCCTTTCCTCTGCCTGGTCGCTTCTCTTTCCGCCGCCCCAACCCGGGAAGCGTTTGCTTTGGAGGAACGATCAATCACGGGTGTACCCATTGATGCTTTTGAACTGGGTGATGACAACCTGACCATCGAGTTATGGGCCCGTTCCCCGATGATTTTTTCTCCGGTGGCGATGGATTTCGATGCCCAGGGCAGACTTTGGCTAACCGAAGGAATTGATTATCAACGTGGATTGCGAACTGAGGGGGGGCGTTCCATCATGGTGCTGGAGGATAAAGACTGGGACGGAAAAGCCGATTCCTCTCATGTTTTTGTGACTGATCCGGATATTCGCCACGCAGCTCTTGGGATTGCGGTGTTTGATAACCGGATTGTGCTGTCCTCTACGCCATCGATTATCGTCTACACCGATGTAAACCGCAATGCAGTGTTTGATGAAGGAATTGACAAGAGGGAAGTTTTCTTAACCGGGTTTCGCGATGCCAGTCATGATCACACCCTCCATGCGGTAGTGGGTGCCCCCAGTGGGCAATGGCATTTTTCCTATGGCAACCGAGGAGCGGATATTAAGACCAAGGATGGAAGGCATCATATTTCTGGTTGTTACTATGGATACAGTGACGGGATTGGGAAAAAGAGTTCGGACGGAGAGGTCTATGTGGGCGGTATGACTATGCGTGTCAACCCAGACGGGACCGGGTTAACGCCTACCGGAGAGAACATGCGTAATTCCCACGACATGTTCGTAAGCTCCTTTGGAGATATTTATCAGAGTGATAATGATGACCCCGCCCATGCCCGGATCAGTTGGGTGATGGAGCATGCCAATATGGGCTATGCGGATTTGGCCGACGGGAGCCGTTCATGGGAGGAAGTCGCAAAGTCCTGGGAGGAACCGGCGGGATGGAGTAAGAGTCTGCGCTTTTCACGCTCTCATTGGCGGGAGAATTATCCCGGCGCTTTTCCACCGGGTACGATTTACGGGGCCGGTTCACCCACCGGAAATGTCCTGATTGAGGATGATACCCTTGGTCTTGCCGGTACTTACCTCGTGGCCTGTATGGTCCGCAAGGAGGTGATGGCGGTCACGCCGAAATGGAAGGATGCCCAGGTTGAGATGGGAGAGCACCAACCTTTTATTCGTTTGAAGAAAGACCGGAAGGGCGAATTTTTTCTACCCACCGATCTTGCTTTGGCACCGGACGGCTCTCTATTCCTGTCCGATTTTTACAATGATACCAGCCGGGGGACTAATCAGGTGAGTGGAAGCATTTACCGAATTACCCGGAAGGGCGCGAAGCCCTTAGCGCTGCCCCAGGTGAATTTTTCAAGCACTTCAGGTCTTCTTCAGGCTCTGAAGAATCCGGCTGTGAATGTTCGGTCCCATGCCGCTCATTTGCTGGTTAAAAAAGGAAAGGAAGTCTTTGGAAGCGTTCATGAATTTCTTGAGGAAATGAACGGGGAGCCTGTTCTTCAGGCACGTGCCCTGTGGGTGCTTGCTCAAATTGGCGAGCAAGGAGAACAATTGGTTGAGAAATTTCTCCACGATGAAAAAAATGAAAAATTGCAGGTGGTGGCTTACCGTGCCCTTCGACACGCCGACCCCATGGGCACGCTTGCCCGGGCAAGCGAATATGCAGACTCCAAGAATTTATTTCTACGAAGAGAAATTGCAGTCAGTCTTCGGGACATTCCTTTTACAGCCTGCCTCAGTATAATTGAAAGCCTGATTGATGGGTATGACGGAAGAAACCGTTATTATTTGGAGGCTTTGGGTGCCGCGTTTCATGGCAGGGAAAAACGGGTCTACAACGAAATCGTAACCAAGCGTTTTCCCGACCCATTGGGTTGGGACTGGAAAGCCAAGAATCTCGCCTGGCGACTGCACACCCCCGAAGCAATCCGCGATCTGGATCTTTGCATTCGTGCGCAAAAACCACCAGTGGATGAATTCAGGTTTCTCGCCATGGCCTTTGCCAGTTTTCGTAACGATAAGGAAAGACAGGACCGGGTTAAGCGCTTACAGGCCCTCGCCCAACTACCCGAGTTTTCTGCTGAGTACTACCAGGTCACGGTGGACGAGATAATTGCAAAAGATCTCAATGATTTAGAGGGAGAGATGATGGAAACGAGTTATCTCATACCCCAACAACTCGGTCAACTCACCGAGGTATCCAAGCCGGGAGAAATTGCTCAGCTCCAAGGAGATATCACTCGGGGGAAGGCAGTGGCCGCAAAATGTTACCTTTGCCATAAGCTCGACGGAATGGGGGTCAACTTTGGTCCCAACCTGACCCACTGGGGGAAGGAGCGTACCGTGGAGGAGATTGTGAAGGAGATTGTTTATCCCGATGAGAAACTTGCCCATGGGTACGACAAGCCCGTTCGTCTGGTTTCCAAAAAGACGGGGGAGACCGCTGAGGGCCTGCTCTCCAATTACAGCTGGCATGCCGGTTCTCTCAAACTGAAGTTGCTGGGTGGGCAAACCCGAAAAATTCTTTTCCGCCGGGCCGGGGCAAAAATTGAATATTTAAATGAGTCCTGGATGCCCTCCGCCTCGGAGATGGGAATGACCGACCAGGACCTCGCTGACTTAGCGGTGTACATGCAATCCACCGGATCGGGGGAAGACGATTCCACCTCTGGGAATTCCGCGGAACCCGTTCCTCCCACCGGCAATGAACCCGGTTGGAAGGTGGTCACCGGGGAGGACTTTGTGAATGTGAACTGTTTCCCCGATACCTGGCGCTGGGAGGGTGGGCATGCGTACTGCACCGGCAAGCCCACCGGAGTCATCCGCTACCGAGAGCCCCTGGGAAATTTTGAACTTCTACTCGAATGGATGCACAAAAAGAATGCCGGAAACTCGGGCGTCTTTGTATGGGCAACTCCACAAAGTATTTCCAAATTAGCCGCCGGGCAGGGACGGTTGCCCCACGGGATCGAGGTCCAGGTCCTCGACTTGGGGTATGCTGAGCACTACACCAAACGGCATAAAAAACCGGCCGACTGGTTTACCAGTCACGGGGATGTGTTTCCCGTCGGTCCGATTAAAATGAATCCCTTCCCTCCGGTCGCACCCAATGGCAAGCGCAGCTTTCCGACTAAGGAAACCACCAAAGGGATCAATCAATGGAATCACTATTATGTCCGGGCGGTCGATGGTGAGGTCCGCCTTTGGGTCAACGGGGAGGAAGTTTCCGGCGGGGACGGGATCGAACCCGCTTCCGGGTATTTCTGCCTCGAATCTGAGGGAGCCCCGATTGAATTCCGTAACATCCGCCTGCGCAAACTGTCCGAAGTAGGGGAGGGGAAACTTCCGGTGCATGAGCCAGCACTCACCCTTACCCTCAAAGGGCATCCCGCGCTGGGTGTATGGAAATACCTGAACGGATACACCCGGGAGATTGCCGAAGATGGGCAGGTCACCCTGCGGTTGGGTCAGAATGTAATCTGGAAACGCCGTTGTATTTCCAAGTCCGAGAATGAATTTGTGCTCGAGGGCAACCTGGTGCACAAACTGATCGGAAATACCCTTGATATCGAGGGGAAGTACCAGGCGGTTCGGGAATAACCGGAACTTAATAGGTGATACCATCGTGGGGAAGGAGCAGCCTATATTGTCATCGCGAGGGCTGAAAGTCTGTCGCGATCCACTGGGAACCAGCAAGTGAAGAGACAAGTCGAACACCTCCCTCGAGATACGATGGATTGCCGCGTCTTCCCTTCGTCCTTCTCGCTATGACAAGAGTGTGTGGGCCGGTCGCTCTCGCTTCCTCCTCGCAATGACGCTATGCCATTGCGAAGGCTGGGTTGTTTACCAGTTGTCTGTGCGGAAGGGACCGGCGGGTAGACCCTCCTTATTGTAGAGGTTGGCATCGGCCGGATTCATGGTAAATGCGTAACGGGCAGCCACCGGGGTCTTGACATCCTTTGAACTGAGAACCACTTTATCTCCTATAATTTTTGCATCTGCCCAGTGCCATTTTTTATCGGCTCCGGCGATTGAGAAGTGTTTAAGGGAACCGTTTTTGATTTGCTTCGTCGGTTCGAGTTTTTCTTTCTTACCGACAATTAGTCCTTTTCCTACATTTTTGAAAGAGAGATGGACTTGATTTCCTTTAATCTTGTGTCCGGAGTAAAGCGGGCCCGATGGGACCATATTCTTTTTGTCGTAGGTTTGATGAAGGGCCCACTGGGCGAGGCGTCCCCCCACATCCTGCTTATTCTTGGGGTGGATGTCATTGGGGTTGTTGGCATCTGCCAAGTCAATGATCACGGCCATGCCAGTGTGTTTAAGATCAAGGGCCTGCGTTTGAGCCTCGCGTAACTTGGCCCATCCGTCTCCGCCTTCGGGTCTCGACTCTTCTTTTTTGGGGTCTTTTACCTCGACTACATTTGCTTTTCTGAAGTTGCACAACTGCACCCAGTAGAACCCGAGGTCAGGATTTTGGAAAGCTTTTCTCCATCCTTTGACGAGGGCATGTTTTTTCTGGTAGTAGGTTATACCTTCGCCCCCATTGGATTCTCCCTGGTACCAAATGGCACCCCTCATTGCGTATGGAGTGAGGGGATGAACCATGGAGTTGTATATGGCAGATGGTGATGCTCCCCCCACTTTTTTATCTGCAGTGTAAGCAGCCACACTCTTGGCCTGTTCTGAAAGTTCAGGTACTGATTGGAAGCCGTCGAGGGTGGTCCAGGGTTCAATACGGGTACCTCCCCAGTTTGATCCAACCAAACCAACGGGAACATTGAGTTCTTTGTGTATGCGACGTCCGAAGTAGTAACCGGTGGCACTGAAACTGGAGATGGTGGAGGGGGAACATACTTTCCATTCTCCTTTTCCTTTATCCTGGGGTAGGGGGTGAACGGTATGTCCGGGAACATCGAATAAGCGGATGGCCGAGTGGTTGGCCATGGCAATTTCTTCCTTGGCATTGGCACACTGAGCGACTTTCCATTCCATATTGGACTGACCTGAACAGATCCAGACTTCCCCAACGAGAATATTACCCAATTTGATCTCGTTGTTTCCTTTAACGGTGAGGTTGGAAGGTTTGGCATTTGCCTCGAGTTTGTCGAGTTTGAGCATCCATTTTCCGTTCTTTCCCACAGTTGCAGATTTGGACTGTCCGGCAAAGGAAACGGTAATTTTTTCTCCTGCATCTCCCCAACCCCAAATGGGCACCTGCATATCGCGTTGTAAGACCATGTTGGCATTTATGACCGCAGGCAGTCGGACGGCGTGAGCCGAGAATACGGCGGCAATGAAGAGGATACAGGAGATTAGTATACGCATTATAATGGGGGCTGGATTAGAATTTTAAAATAAATGAAATAAAACTCTTTGAAAATCTTTTGATCAATCTTAAAACTTGAGATTGAGAAAGAAAATTAGCCGAGTCTTTTAGGATTCTTTCTTGCGATCAACCTTAATTTGCAGGGGCTCCGGAGGGGTTTCACCAAGCAAACGATTCAGGGTGTAGGCAATATAACCGTTGGTCAGAGGAGCTCCATTTTGTGCCTTTATATTTTGAATGTTTACTTCATGGATATGCCAGGGTGTAAGTTCGGAGAGGGCGAGCTCCACGATCTTTCCATTTCCGGAAATTTCAATTTTGGAAATCGCTACGGACTTCTCATCCGACCGAGGGGAACCATAATCTTTGCGGTATTCAAAGAAGTATCGTTTGAAGGGCCAGTTTTCCTTCTGTAGGGCGAATTTTTTATCCACTGGTTGAGTGAAAGTGAATTTGAATCCTTTCTTGGTGAGTTCCATATTCTGAATTTCAAAGGGTGTTTTTCCATTCCATGAAACTTGTTGAATACCCTGACCACCCGCCCATGTATGTTTGGTCTGCCCGACAAAAAGGCTTCCATCCGGACCCCAGGACATTCGATTGCATCCCCGTCCAAGGGGAGATCCATCAATGAAGGGTACGCAGGCACCCTGAAGTTCACCACCCACTTCCTCGAGCATGACTCTGACAATTCGGGGTTTATTCATTTCGCCCACCAGGAGCTGTCCGGTGAAGGGGCCAAAGTGGGCCTTTTCTGAAATAGCGAGGACTTCAGTGGGAGAGTTGGCCATAGTACCATGAGGGAAAACGACGCAGGCACGAGTTCGGAGCTTGGCCAGTTTTTCTACCGGGCTATCAACGGGAACTCCCTCAAAGCCCTCTTTCCAGGCCAGGCTTGCAGCGTGTCCATAAAAGCGATCTTGTTGCACATGAAAGAGCTTACTGGAACCGACCCAGTCTCCTTGATTATCAGTAACGAAGAGATTGCCCTTCAGATCAAACCCCAGTCCATTGGGTGTGCGGTGACCATAGCTGTAGGGAATGGTTTTTCCCTCCGCGGTGTACTTCATTACACAACCGCGGTAGGGTGTGGAGGAATGCATCCTGCCAGGTCTGCCTTTTTCATTAAAAGTTCCTCGTGTGATCGAGCGTACGCCATCGCCGGAAGATCCTGTTCCCAGGGCAAAGAAGTAATTCCCCTGGGTGTCCCGTACAGGCGTAAAATTGAATTCATGGTAATTTCCTGACATGCCAAACTGGTCGGTTACCACTTCGTAGTCGTCCGCTTTTCCATCTCCGTCGAGATCACGGATGCGGGTCAGTTCTGGTCTTTGGGTGACGATTAATTCAGTATTAGAAAGTGCAATGACGCCAAGGGGGTTATGTAAGCCCTCGGCAAAGAGTTCCCATTTATCCTCTTTATTATCGCGAACAAATATTTCCCCGCTGGGTAAACAAACCACGAGTTTTCCATTGGGAAGAAAGGTGAGTCCGTCAATTTGAGTATTTTTAAATTTGGTGGGGGGAGGCGGAATATCGATGACTGAATACTGAGGGGCGGTTTCGGAAAAAACAGTACATGCAAGTAGGAGATAAAATAAAATAAATTTCATTAGTTGGCTTCCTCTCTGGGTTGAATGAGGACCGAAAATTCATTGGATTCCCGAGCAGTGAGTACAAGTGTGCCGTCGGGAGAAAGATTACCCCGGTCACTGGAGATGGTAGCTTGTGGAGTCGGGGTTAAACGAAGGGTTGTTTCAACAGTGGGAGAAATCGTGAAAGTTCTTTGTATGCCAGATTTGCTGGCATGGGGACGGATCAGTTCGGTAACTACATACTTACCCAGAGAGTATCTGAATTTTGGGAACCCGTTCACCAACCGGTAACCGAGGTAGGTGGGAGCCTCTTCCGTACCCTTTAGGGTGATGGGGAAGTCAGTAGCCTCGGAGGTGTCGTAAATGGGCTGTTTGTTATTGGTCTTGGAAAGTTCATCGAAAGCTTGATCGTTTAATTGAGTAGTGCGGGCATGATAGTAGGGCACACCGTTGAACTGAGCCACAGGCTTGCCGTTGCTCGACCAGTGGTTTTGATTGGAGCGTATGAAGCCCCCTTTGGTCCAGACATAACGGAGTCGGCATTCACCGGCGTCCCAACAATAGTAATGATTGCCGGGAAGGGCGACCGCGAAGGCGGCAGGGGAGGCACCCGGCATAAAGGTACGGTATACGATGGGTTCAGTGATCTCGGAAATCATATCGTCGTAGGTGGGCGTAAAGGTACCGTTTTTACGGTTGTATTTCTTATCAAAGGGAAACTTTTTGAGGAGGGTTTCCGGAGTAAACACATCCGGGGGTAATTCTTTGCGAGCCTGGGCGACCTTTTCTTTATCGATTATAGCTTCCATATTTCCCCATGCATTGTTTACATAGCTGAGGATGTAGGCGAGTTTTTGATCATCAAAGAGTAGTTGGGGAGGCATCGCGGAATAGAAGTGCTTACCGTTTACCTTGATGGGGCCGGCCAGACCGCGAAGCGAGATGGCAATGGAACGGTCAGAACCGCCTTTGAGCCAATCACTACCGGCAAGGGGAGGAACTGTTCCTTTTTGTCCTTTGCCATCGGGCATATGACAGGCAACGCAGGAACCGGCACCGTTGTACAATTCTTTGCCTTTGCGAAGAATTTCATCTTTGGACAAACCAAACAGGTTTCCGGAGAGTGTAAAAAAGAGAACTAGTATAAATTGTTTATTGCTGACGGTCATATGGTAAGTGTTTAAACAATGAAAAGAGTCTTGCTGTACATGTGTAAACCAACTGGTTCAAGAAAAAAGGAGGGTATTGTGAATATTCGGTTTGATTAAGATTGGACCTATTTTCCTTGATCGCGGTCGAGGTTTTCCTGAATCCATCTGCCCAGGGTACCACTTCCCATCCCATAGCCTCCGGGTAGGGGACGGAGGTCCCGGGTTTGTCTTCGGGGAGGATCTCCCCAGTGCTTGGGGAAAGGTTTTCTTTTATTTGGTTTTAGCTGGGGGCGATTCGGTTGGGTAGGTGGTGTCTTTCCTTTCTTTCCATATACCATTTGATATACCTCTTGGGCGGTACGCTTTTGTCCGGTTGATTCATTAAACCATGGGCTTCCTCCAATGAACATCATACCTTCCGGTAACTTTTTTCCGTTTGCCACCCACTGCTCAAAAGAAAGGGGAGTTTCTGGGGGGGGGAGACTCTTTTGATTGCCGAGGGTAATTGAGGTAATATGGACGCCCGAGACTGGAGCATCATCTGCAATTCTAGTGTCCTGTGTATAACAACACAGGAGAAGGCCCTCTTCATTTAACCGTAGAACTCCTTTGTGAAAGGGAGGAATGGGCTTGGCTAATAGTTCCTTTGCCTCCGCGTAAAGTAGGTCGAGGGTTTTGGCTGGATGGGCTTGTGTGTCTGAGGCAGATCCAATGAAATCTCCTCTTTCAGCCCATCTATTTTTGTCCACCGGTCTACCATCGGGGTGGGGTGCACCGATTGATTCAAATTTTCGTTCAGTCACGCGATTTTTACTTACAATGATGGTTGTAGTATGACCAAAACCCGACCAACTGCTCCATTTCTTGGTGTAGGAATAATTCCCCTGATGCTTATCTTTTAATTTCTGCCAAAGTGAGAAACTTTTTTCGAACTGCTTTTTTTGTCCGCCCCATTCCTCATCCTTTTCCTTTCCCTGCGAAGGCAGTGGAGCACAAGCTAGAGAAGAGGAAAGAAATAAGAGCGTGTAAACTAGATGAGAGAAGGAGCAGGTAGGAATTTTCATATCTTTATATTAAAGAGTGAGGGAAAAGAGGTGCAAGTGGATAAGCAATTGGAATGGGGAAGTCGATTAGACCTTGCGGTTACTCAAGAAAAGCCAAAGGTCTTAAAAGATGAAAATAATTTTAGTCCTTTTTTGTCTTTCTTTGCCGATTTTATCCCGGGCTAGCCAATCACCTAATTTTCTTTTGATTCTGGCGGATGACTGTACCTACAATGACCTGCCGCTTTATGGAGGAGAAAATGCAAAGACACCAAACCTGGACCGGTTGGCAGGAGAGGGGCTTACTTTCAATCAGGCTTATGTCTCCTCTTCCATGTGTCAACCATGCCGGGCGGAGTTGTATTCGGGACTATATCCGATGGGGAATGGCTGTGCATGGAATCACTCCGGTTGCCGTCCCGAAATTACGGGTATGCCTCAGGTGCTCAGAAAATTGGGCTATCGGGTGGGGCTGGCAGGCAAGACACACATTCGACCGGGTCCTGTTTTTCCCTTTGAGAAAGTGGAGGGATTTGATCAAAACTGCGTTCGTAATCCGACCCTTGAACACGACCTCGGTCCGGCCCGTAAGTTTATGGACCGGAAAAGAGATGAGCCATTCTGTCTGGTGATCGCATTGACTGAACCGCATGTTCCCTGGGTAATGGGGGATGCCTCGCAATATCCGCCGAAGAAACTTAAACTTCCCCCCAATATCGCTGACACTTCAAGAACGCGCGAAGACTTTTCAAAATATTTGGCGGAGATCACCTACATGGATGGACAGGTAGGGGAGATTCTCAAAGCTTTACAGGAGTGCGGAAAAGCAGAGGATACACTGGTGCTGTTTAGCTCGGAGCAGGGTTCCCAGTTTCCCGGGTGTAAATGGACGACATGGAATACCGGTTTGCACACCGCTTTGATTGCCCGTTGGCCCGAGAAAATAAAGGCTGGCAGAAGAACGGATGCTTTGGTTCAGTACGCCGATCTATTGCCCACATTGATTGAAATTGCGGACGGAGAAGTTGAGGAAATGGATGGAAAAAGTTTTACGGGGGTTCTACACGGAAATAAAATGGACCATCGGAAATATGTGTACGGAATGCATAATAATTTCCCGGAGGGCCCGCCTTACCCAACCCGAACGATATCGGACGGCACCCATCGTTTCATTATGAATTTAACTCCTGATGAACTTTATATTGAGAAACACCTCATGGGGTTGAAAGGGAATGCGGTACTGAACAACCCATACTGGGGGACTTGGGTCAGGGATTCCTGGGAAAAGCCTGAGATTTATAAACTGGTCAAGAGATACCAAAGCCGCCCGGAAATCAGTTTTTACAATACTGGGAAAGATCCCTATGAAATGAACGATTTAGCATGGAATAAAAAACATAATCAAAAGATTGAGGAAATGGAAAAGGAATTGAAAAGATGGATGAAAGCACAGGGGGATCCGGGTATCTTACTGGATACAAAAAAAGCACACCAGGCAGCCAAGACCGGGAACCACCTTTTTTAAGAAAAATTGAACGATGAATATGATTCATACCTCTAAGAGGGTAATGATTGGCAAAAAAATGATGAATAAAAATATATTAATTCCTCTTTCCATGGTGGTCGGGCTCATTGGTGCCGCATTCCTCATATCCAAACCGTGGGTTACGATCCAGCATGCCGAACCTATCATGGTCAAGGGCTATGCAGAAAGTGAGGTTTCAGCTGATCAGGGGAGTTTGACTGTGCGAATTTCGGAAAAGGGTGAGGGTAATGGAGAAGCTTACGACAAGGCGGGGGAATCCTTGGACACGGTGCGTGCTCTTGTGAATGAAGTGCTTGGAGAAGAGGTCGAAATGGTTGAGCTTTCTTCCTCTCTTAGTGAGACCAAAAAATTAAATGAAAAAGGAAACCGGACAAATGAAATCGAATATGTCACGGCAACCAGGAGCGTACGGGTAAACTCTGAAAAGGTTGAAGATTTGGACCGTCTGTCCCGTAAATTATATGACTTGAACGGCAAAGGGATTCGCCTCACTTTGAGCGGTCCCGATTTTTTTGTCTCACACTTAGATGAAGTGAAAATCGATTTAATGAAACGGGCCACAAAAAATGGCCGGGATCGAGCGGAGATTATGGCCAAGAGTTCAGGAGAAAAACTGGGCTCCCTGGTTTCGGCCAGGCAGGGAGTTATTCAAATCACCAAGCCTAATTCCACCCGTACATCAAGTTATGGGATTTATGATACCGAGACCATTGAAAAAGTGGTCAAACTTGTGGTTACACTTGAGTTCAAGATAGGGGGATAAAGGTTTCCCTTTGCCCCTTTTTCTTTTCTGGGAGTGCAATTATTTGGTTGATCTTTAAGAACTCTTTTCCTTGTTTGAGATTTCACACTTTTATTTCTTTTTTACCTGCGATGAAGTTATTTTGTTTCTCAATTCGGTCTTTGTTTTGCCTAAGCCTTCTTTTAATTTCCATATTGTTTTCGAACGCGAAAGATAAGCCTCTTAACTTATTGCTGATCACAGTTGATGATATGAGTTGTGATTCAGTGGGTGTATACGGGTGTGAATTGGAGGGTACCACACCCACCATGGATCGACTGGCTTCTCAATCCCTGAGGTTTGAACATGCTCATGTTACAGTGGGGAATTGTAATCCCTGTCGAAATGTAATGTTTTCCGGGTTGATTTCCCACAATAATAAAGTGGAGGGTTTTTATAAAGTAACTGATCCGGGATGGCCTCATATGGTGGATTTACTTCAGGGTGCAGGATACTATGCCGGAATCCATGGCAAGGTTAGTCACTCCAGTCCTTACCAGCCTTATGCCTGGGATGATGACCTGACAATTTCACCCTCGGGAAAAAAAGCTCACATTAAGGATGCCAAAGCATATGGAGAATCGACCTCACGGGGAATTGAGAACGCAGGAGAGGCGGGAAAGCCATTTTTTCTCTCCATCAATATTTCCGATCCACACAAACCTTTTTGGAGCGAGGTCCGGGGCGGTGGCGAGGATCCGTATGTGCCCAGTCGGATATACAATGCGGAGGAAGTGCCCGTGCCCGGGTTTTTATTTGAGGATCCCGAAGTTCGCGAGGAACTGGCTCTTTATTACAGTAGTGTTCGACGGGCTGATGACTGTCTGAATGAAGTATTGAAGGCGTTAAGAAAAAGCGGTCAGTGGGAGAACACCATGATTGTCTTTCTCTCGGACCACGGAATGCCCCTTCCTTTTGCCAAGACTCAACTTTATCACCACAGCACAAGGACGCCACTGATGGTTCGTCTGCCCGGCACTACCAGGGCGGGGAAGTTGGAGAGTCGCCACATGGTTTCCGTTCTGGATCTTCTTCCCACCGTTCTGGACTCTCTGGGTGTTCCCAAGCCCAAGCGGCTGGACGGGCGTTCATTCCTTCCACTATTACGGGGAGAAAAACAGGAAAGCCGGGACTATGTAATTAAGGAATATAATGAAAATGCGGGACGTTCCCGTGATCCGATGCGGGCAATTCAGAGCAAGACTCACCTCTACCTATTCAATCCCTGGTCCAACGGGGAAAGAATTTTCGCCACCGCTACGAATGGGACGGTGACCTGTAAGCGAATGATTAAACTGTCCGAAGAAGATGAGGAAATGAATAAGCGGTTGGAACTGTATCGTTTTCGGGTGCCCGAAGAACTTTATCAGGTCAATAAGGACCCTGACTGCCTCGAAAACTTGATTGACTATGCCTCCCAGGAAAAGGCAAAAATCAAATTACAGGCATCTCTTGAAGAGTGGTTGGAGAAAACGAATGATCCAATACTCGAATGTTTCCGCAAACGAGATGACCCCGAATTTGTGGAGGCATATATACAAAAACTGGAGGAGGAAGCCAATGCCCGTCGGATTAAAAATAAACCCTCCCCCAAGCCTAAAAAAGAAAAGAAAAAATCTTGAATTAACTCCTCCTTTAATTAGTTGTGACCGGCCGTTTTACCATTATCCTACTTTTCTTATTCGTATGTTCGGTTTGTCTCGGAAGTAAACATGCTAAACATTTGTTCATCCTGTCCGGACAGTCCAATATGCAGGGTCACCGACCCGAGGAAGCATTCACTCCCACAGTGGAGAAGGCGTTTGGAAAGGATCGGGTGATTGTTGTCCAGGATGCCTTGGGTGGACAACCTATCCACCGATGGTGGAAAGAATGGAAGGATCCAAAGGGAGATCAGATTGAGCAAACAGGCGATCTTTATGACCGATTGATGAGCAAAGTAAAACCAGCAATCAAGGGGCAAACTTTGGCCAGCGTAAACTTTGTGTGGATGCAAGGGGAGAGAGATGCAAAGATGGGATGGGGTGATCTCTACGAGGATGCTCTTGTGGGTCTTCATGCCCAAGTGGCCAATGATTTACAAAGAAATCCCGAGGAGATGGCTTTTGTGATCGGACGCTTGAGTGACTTCGATATGAGCAACAAAAAATATCCGCACTGGAAGAAGGTGAGGCTGGCTCAAATCAAGGTCGCCAACTCGAACCCGAAGTACTTCTGGATCGATACGGATGATTTGAACGACGGGCTTAACCGGAGAGGTAAGCAGATCACGAACGATTTGCACTACTCCGCTGAGGGCTACAAGACATTGGGTAAGCGTTTTGCCCAAGCTTGTCTCATCGCAATCGGGAAGTAAGCGATGAAGTGTTTATTTGTTTTTCTTCTTCTTCCGATACTTTGCCTGGCCAAGGTTCGTTTGCCTGCCATTTTTTCAGATCATTCTGTATTTCAACAACAGAGTGGAAATCCGATATGGGGCTGGGCAAAACCGGGAGAAGAAATAACGGTTTCAACCAGCTGGGGAACTGCTGAGTCCGCGATCGCAGACAAGGAGGGAAGATGGATGGTGATTTCCTACACCCAAAAGGCAGGTACTGGCCATAAGGTGACGATTGAGGGGACCAACAAAATTATTTTAAAAAATGTCGCGGTGGGAGAGGTCTGGTTATGTGCCGGGCAGTCTAATATGGGCTGGTCGATGGGGAATTCCTTTGAAGCGGAGAAGGAGGCGTCGGTCAATTTACCCCACTTCAGAATATTTAAATCCGCCCGTGAACATTGGCATGAACCGCTTGAGGAAAACCGTGACCGGTTGGCGGCTTGGAAACCATGCGATCCAAAATCAGCAGCGGAGACCTCGGCCGTATCTTATTACTTTGGCAAAAAATTGCATCAAAAACTGGGAGTGCCAGTTGGCATCATTCAACGGGCCTTTGCAGGGACACCGATTGAAGGATGGATGCCCTGGGGGATCCAATCCGCAGATCCCCGTACAATTGCCCATAAAAAATTGCTCGACGATGGATCTAATCGTCTAATTGCCCGTGGCCAGACCACACACAAGGCATTGGACAATTACCAAGAAGAATTAAAGGAATACAATGCTAAGATTGACCGAGGTGAGACGATGAAAAATGCCTTCAGGTCGTTGTCTCCTCCAATTATTACGAAGCCCTCCAGCCTGGGGCATCAATATCCTGGGCACATTTACAATGCAATGATTGCCCCAATCCGGCCTTACGCCATTCGGGGAATGATTTGGTATCAGGGAGAAAGGAATGCCAAGGATGCTCCCCAGGCGGAGCATTACTCCGCTCAATTAAAGGAATTGATTAGTCATTACCGAAGTACTTGGCACGGAGAATCATGGGGTTCAGTGAGTGATGGTTTTCCGGTTTATTTTACCCAGTTACCCAGTTGGGGTACTCCTCAAAGCGAACCGGTGGAAGGGATGGAGGCAAGCTGGGCAGTAAGTCGCGAAAGTATGCAAAAAGTGTCACAGAAAGTTTACAATACTGGTATGGTGGTGAGCATAGACACAGGAGATGCGATTGAACTGCATCCCAAAAATAAAAAGCCCATCGGGTTGCGCCATGCGTATCTTGCACTTGGGAAGACATATAGATTTCCTATTGTACATGAAGGACCAATCTTTGATGAGTTTTCCAAGGACGGTCCGAAGGTTGTTCTTCGATTTGAATCGACTGGGTCCGGCCTGATGGCTGGTCGAAAAGGCAAAATCGATTCCTTTGCGATCGCGGGTAAGGATCGTGCCTGGTACTGGGCGGATGCTAGGATTGACCAGGATTCGTTAATCCTTTCTTCTCCCAAAGTGAAAAACCCGATTGCGGTGCGTTATGCCTGGGCAATGAATCCCTCCGGTCGTAATCTTCTTTATAATAAAGAAGGGTTTCCCGCTTCTCCCTTTCGCACAGATGATTGGCCACTTTTTGATCCGAAGGCAGAAGTGGTCGAGGTAAATAAACCGAAAAAACCAAAGGGTTATCAATCCAAAGATTGGAACCGTCCCGAAATAAAGGAATAAACTTAGCCAATTTTTTATGAGGGTTCTCTACTCTGTTCTACTTTTACCCCTATTCTCATTTGGGCTAAGTCAGCCCAATGTAATCATCATTCAAACGGATGAACATAACCTCCGCACGCTCGGTTGCTATCGTGAGCATATGAGTGAGGATCAGGCCTTTGTTTGGGGCAAGGGCAATAAGGTCGATACTCCGAACATTGACTCCCTGGCCCGGGACGGATTGATTTGCACCAATTACTTTGCCTCCTCCCCGGTATGCACCCCTTCCCGTGCGTCCTGGGTGTCCGGACTCTATCCTCAGGCCACAGGGTCGGCCAGCAACAATCTGCCCCTGAATGATTCGGTCATCACCTTTGCGGAAGTTCTTCGTCAGCGGGGTTATGCCACTTCTTATTTGGGTAAGTGGCACTTGGACGGGGATGCGAAGCCAGGCTGGGCACCTCCCCGTAAATTCGGATTTTCCGACAACCGCTTTATGTTCAACCGTGGGCATTGGAAGAAATTTGAAATGACGGAAGACGGCCCACAAGTGGCAACCACTAAGAATGGAAATCCGGTTTATGATTTAAGCGATGCGGATGAAAAGAGTTTCGCCACCGACTGGTTGGTCGACCGTTCCCTGGAGATTCTGGAACGCGACAAGGGCAAGCCTTTCTGCCTAATGCTGGCTCTGCCAGATCCGCACGGACCAAACACCGTGCGCCCACCCTATGATAC
>JABGUO010000367.1 GCA_018646565.1 Opitutia bacterium
ATGCGGAAAGTTTACCTTGTGCAATCCACGACTTAATCGAATCCATAACTTAAGCTAATTGAGTATATTATAAAGTCAAATAGTAGTTTGTGTTATTTGTAAAATCTTTTGAGATGACAAGGAGGGCTGGAACCTATCTTCATAGAAACGGAAGAAAAGGACAAAAAAGCAATTTTCATATCAAGTAATTTCAGATTTATATAGTTTATCGATGTGCGTTACATCATCACTACAAGTCTTACCGTGCAAAGGTTACCAACAATTTATTACAGTGTATTTTCGGGAAACCACCGGAACTATCCATAGACTATCGGATACTATCGGAATAACCGATTGTCATTTAGTATGTGGGGTCGAATACCCCGAATTGAAGCGGTATTAACCCTCTCCGAACTGTTTGTTGGAGAGAAGAGAAATCGATTACTTGCGAACCTGTTTAATAATATTCTCGGTTTCAGAAACAATTACATCGCCAATACTGCTCGAACCGCTTCTCAAGTCGACCAGTTCAAGAATGTAGGTGTAAGTTTTAAAAATAACCTTATTTTGATATTCTCTATTTTCGAAAATCTTCTGAGTTAGTACATAGTCGGGTTGATTTGCCTGTGCTCTTCCCTGCTGTGCCTTGGCAAACCGGATAAATTCATTGAGGCTCGCATTTGAACTCGAACCTGCAATGCGTGCCAAACCGGATTGAGTAATCACATTTTTCAAACCATTAATCCTGAGAGCTTCCGGGAATTCCACAGTTATCTGAGCGGTCATCGGTCCAATCGCGATACGGGGTGGTTGTCCGCTTGCGGTTTTGGCGAGTGGAGACTGCATTAATTTAACAAACATTTTGCTGGAAAATTCGTCCAGGTCCCGAACGGTGAGATCGCGATATTCAGTAACCTGAGATGCGTCCACCCGTATGGTTTTGCCACTTTGGCAGGAGGAAAACGAAAGAGCGATTACAGAGGGAAGGGCGAAAAGAAGGATGAATTTTTTCATAAATTAATTAAGTGGTTTTATATTCCTTTAAATAAGACTCTGAATTCTGTGGCAGAACCTCGCGTATCGATATCACTGATTGAAATAATTTGATTTCCATTGATACTCGATTTTCTCCAGAACGAGGAAGTGGAATCCAACGAACCAGTTTCATCAAGCCAGTCAAATTTGTAATTAAACCGGATTGGATGAACAGAAGAATTTTGAATTTCCACCTTTGCTACAAGGTTTCCATTCAACAACTTTTTGGATGAGTTTATAATTTTTATCGCTTTTGTCTTCTGATCGGTATTGGTCAATTGATCCATCGAACCATCCTCCGAGTCATTTTCCTGGTAGGTCGCGACTGGGCTTTTGTTATAAGTGGCACAACTGCTAAGTAGTGCTAGGCAGAGCGTGGTAATGGGAAAAGAGAATTTCACAGTTTTGATAGGATTGAAATTAATTCTGAGCAAGGATGCTAGGGGTATCATTGAAAATAGTATTCACCGCAATTAGCGGGTCAAATGAGAAATTACTAATTTCTTTAATCGGATTTCCACGACGGATTGATTTGAGATAAACAAAATTTGTTTGGCTCTGCGGATTAACCTGAATGTCAACTTTCTGCCCGGATCCAGATCGTACAGAAAAGCGACCAGATTTTGGAGTGTCAATTTTTTGAACCAAAACCTGTTTGGGCAGGGAATACCAGGAACGGGAATCTGCCTGGGTAAAGGCTTCCGCAGCAACCACCTTGGCAATTGCGGAGAATATCATAATTGCGGCGCTGTCCTGTTGTTGATCCTTGGTAGCCGCTTCAATGGCCACCTGGGATGCTACGGCCAAAGTGGTTTGGATGAGGGCCTTGGCAATTTCACCTGGTAGTTTTGCCTTAAACTCTGCACTGACTACGGCATCCATATCGACGAGGCTTTCCATCGGAGTGGATTGATTCCCGATTGTAATCACTGCGTTTTCGTCAAAATCAGTTCGGTATTCAAGTTTTGGAATTGCGAAGGGAACGTAAAGGACTCCACCAGGGGGTGTGCCGTTATAGAAAAGAAAAAGTGGCAGACGATACTTTTTTTCGACCCGATAAGGTGCACTTCCCGTTTCCATCAATACATAGGTGGCAGATTTTGAATTGTTTGAGGAAATTTTTTCTTCGGTTTGAAGAAAGTTTTTATCGGAGCCCAGGACATCAATCAGATTTTTCTTAGTGCTGCCAAAATCATATTGTTGTCCGCCCCGGTTATTTAATACCAGTCTGAGGTAGTCTCCCATCGGGTTATAAAAATCCTGATAAACCTTTGATACCTCCTCATCGACTAATTCAGAAATTTTGACCGTATCTGACTCCATAAAGCTCCTGTACTTTAAATCATTTTTTTCCAAAGCCTCCTGTTCGGCATCAATTACTTTTTTCCGATTAATTTCTTTGGCTTCATCACGCTTGAATTTCAATTCGGTAAAGGTCGACTGGGTGCCGGTAGTATCCCCCTTTTCCAAGGAGCGTAATGCCCGGTAAATCTCAAGCATATTTCGATCGTAGAAATGCCCAACATATTCGCCGAGACCTTTATTTCTCGCTTTGATTGCACCCCCGGCAAATTTCTCATTGGCAATCGATTTGGCATTTGCGGCATGAATGTCGGATAACTCATTATTATTATTGGCACGGGCGACGGTGGCCATTTCCAGGTTCCAAAGTAATTCCTCATCGTGACCCGGTTTGATAGACTGGCCTGCCTTTTCAAGGTGAACGAGAGCAGAGCCCTCGTCTCCCTGGTCCCAGGAATTACGGAATTCCTGAGTACTTTGATTATAGGACGCACAGGAACAAAAGAAAGAAATTGAGGAAAGAACGGTGAGTCGCAGTAAATATTTTGTTTTCATTTGGTTCAGGATTATCTCGAATAATAAAATGTTTGATTAGTCAGTCAGTCTGGCGAGAGGAAGATTTTCCGGTTCGACATTGGTATCGATTCCAAGATCCTCAATAATTTTACAGGTGGCCACATCGGCCTGTACATCAATCACCTCGATCTGTCCGATCTTGGTAAAGGTCGTACCGGACATCACTTTTTTGGTAATGGGATGGATTATTTTTTTGGCGATTCCGACATCATAGACCTGTCCCTTTTCAATCCCATTTTGATAGCCTGACAAAATGGTGCATTGATTCCCGACTTTTTGATATACATAAATCTTTTGTTCAAAATTGGCCGCAAAACTTTCCGCCATTTGCCGTGCTGAATCCTTGGCAAATTGTTCCACTTTTTTCATCCGGTTCAAATCTCCGCCAGTCTGTTCGCCAAATAAATCCTCATCCCATTGACCATTGTATTCCGGCACCTCAAATGTTTTTTGATCTTCCGGTCGGTCGCGGTTAATGAGTTGCATACTGGCGGATACAAAAATATCCCGGTTCAATCGGGTGGAATCATCAAGCGGGTTGGTCAGTTTGGTCTGCTTTTCAACAAAGGCAGTCACCCGGCAATTGAGGATATATTTTGGTTTACGAATCATCTTTTTTTCAACCGCTTCAAAAATATCGGAATAACTTAATTCTGCATCCAAATTTGATTCACTGACAATACTGTCGAGTTCGACAACGGCATACTTCCCGGTTTGATTCAAATAAGTTACAAAATGAACAGGGAGTGCCTGAAGATAGGCATCGAGAGAAGGAGGAGCGAGTTTTTGAACAGCAGGAGTTGCTTCAATTTTCCGCAGAACGATTGGTTCTTTTTGAGAAAAAAGAAAGAATTGAGGAACAAGAGCGAGTAGGGAAAGGGAAAGAATTTTCATTAGAAAAGTGATTTATTAAGATTAATTTCGGGGACTTCAAATTTAGAATTTTTTAAATATTCCATCATACCCTCGGCAATCTTTTGTTCGTTCTCGGTAAGAATAGCACCGGCCTTGGCATTTTCCAGGAAAAGTAATTGAGTACGCCATCTTTCATACTCCTCCGGGCTGGGTTGGATTGAAATAGAAATCTTCATACCCTCATGTGCATTGATCAACCTTTCCTCCGAGGTATGCCCAGCATGTCTAATTTTAAGGCGATGAATTCCCTTGGGGATTGATAAGCTCTGTGTCGCGGATGAATTTCCGAGTACGAGTCCGTCAATTTCTACCTCGGCACTGGTGGAAATAATATCGAATTCATTTCCCGATAGAATTAAATCACCTCTTTCATCTCTAATAAACTGGGGCATTTTCATTCCCTGGAGCTTGGCCTCGATCACTACCTTTACTCCCTCGCTCCCCAAGTTTTGTGCTGCGATCGGATTATTGATCTCCCTCTGACTTGCATTTTTGAATTGGCTCACTGACCGGGCCGCGAGCAGGTCCGATTGGAAGATATGCTTTGAAATTTCTGAAACGGCGTCGTCGATTAAATCGGAGAGGATAGAATCCTTCGCTAGTTTAATGCTGACATTTCGAGTAATAGGAAATTTTTTCTCCACCCGAAAACTCTTCCCTAAAAAAGAACCCCCATTTGAAACTGAGTGTATTCGGTAACTCGCCCGTAGTTGGTAAGTGGTCACCTTTCGGTTTAATGTTGGGAGTTCAACGCTACTTTCCTGCAAGTCATTTAAAGTACCAATTACAAAACAATCAGCACCCAGAATAGAGGATAGTTCCTTTACACTATTGTTGGATAATGAACTGAGTAAATCTTCCTCCCTAGACTGGCCTTGCAATTGAGAAAGTCCACGGGTGATCATTTCCGGCGAGATGATTTGAAAGCCAAAATCGGAAATTTCTGCGGTA
>JABGUO010000368.1 GCA_018646565.1 Opitutia bacterium
AAAGAACTTAAGGATAGGATAGACAATGGCGAATTGGGGGAACTTCTTTATTTAAAAGCGGTGCGTATGCAGGGAAGACTTATTGGTTGGGACAAAAGAAAACAGGAAACTCCGGATAAAGACAAAACAGACTTAATGTACCAAATTAAGAACTTCCATGGATTTCTTTGGTTAAGTGGTGGAGTGTACAGCGACTTTAATATTCATAACATCGACGAATGTTGTTGGATGAAAGGCATGTGGCCGGTCAAGGCACAGGCCATGGGAGGCAGGCATTACCGCGGAGATGAAATAGATCAAAACCTTGATTCCTATTCAGTGGAATATACCTTTCCGGACGAGACAAAACTTTACTTCCAAGGAAGGAGTATGAACAAATGCTATCAGGAATTTGCCAGTCATGCCAATGGCACAAAGGGCTACGCCCTGATCTCAGGTCCAGGAGGCCATCGATCACAAGCCCGTATTCATAAAGGTCAAGGCCCTGACAGTGATGTGGCTTGGATGTTTGGACAAAACGGTGGAGGTCGCCCAGAACGCGAAACTAACCCCTACCAAGACGAATGGGAATACTTAATGGATGCCATTAAAAACGATAAGCCTCATAATGAAGTCGAGCGCGGGGTCAAGGCAAGTGTGGTGACCTCAATGGGCCGAATGGCTGCTCATATAGGAAATGAAGTAACTTATGACCAAATGCTAAACTGCAGTCACGACTTTGCACCAGGTGTGGAAAACCTTACCATGGACTCTGAATCTCCTTTGCTTGCGAATGCGGATGGATCTTATCCTATTCCACAACCTGGCATGAAAAAGACCGAATACTGAGCGTAAACCCATTTGCTCACAAATCAAAATCAAGGTGGTGAATAACTTTCTTAATAAAATGTGCGCAACTTAAACCTCTGTAGTTCAAGCTATTAAACTAGAATCGAACTACTCCCAAATAATAAAAGCCCAATCGCAGTTGACGAAGAGAATTCCTTATTTCTAAAGTCAAATTGTCCAAGGGAGTTTTGGGGTAGGCTTTCTTGGTTTTTAGGCCCGTTCTTGGCAACAAGGACGGGCCGCTTTTTTTTAGAAATCAATAGCTAAAGAATCGACTATAGTTACCAGATTCTATGTCAGGTAGCCCAGAAATAGTATAGTTTATCAAATTTTAATATTGTAATGACAAGGAATGATTTCAATTTATAAATATGAAAATTTTATTAATTATAACCTTTGCGATTCTTAATTCACTGGCCCCATTTTCCTTCGGAAAATCCAAACAAAAATTAATTTGGGCAGACGAATTTAACGGAGAATCGCTAGACTATTCAAAATGGGGCGTGGAGGAAAATGCCTATGGTGGTGGTAATAACGAGCAACAAATTTATCGATGGGATAAGAAAAACCTTCGGGTAGAAAACGGAAATCTCGTTATCGAAGCCCACAAAGACAACCCCAATATTGCTGGAACCACTCGCCCCTACTCTTCTGCTCGAATCAGAAGTAAACATAGGGGAGACTGGAAATACTGCCGCGTGGATGTTCGTGCAAAAATGCCAATCGGAAAAGGTATGTGGCCTGCTATTTGGATGCTTCCCACAGATGAAAAGTATGGGGGTTGGGCTTCTAGTGGAGAGATTGACATCATGGAACTTGTGGGGCACGAGCCTTCAACCTATCATGGTACTTTACATTATGGAGGAGGTTGGCCCAAAAATAAACAGTCGGGCGAGAAATTCAAACTCAAATCCGGAACTTTTGCGGACGATTTTCATATTTTTTCAGTCTTTTGGGAAAAAGGGAAAATCATTTGGGGCATTGATGGAAAAGCGTGGCAAACTCAGGAAAATTGGGATTCAGAAAAAGGTTCATTCCCCGCTCCATTTGATCAGCGGTTTCATCTTTTGATCAACCTTGCTGTTGGAGGACGCTGGCCCGGTAATCCAGACGCTACAACAAAGTTTCCTGCAAAAATGCTGGTTGATTACATCCGAGTATATCAGACTGAAAAATAATTTTGAAGCATGCGAGAAGAAACGATACCAGTGCTTCAAAGGATAAGTTTCTTTAAAGCTGTTCCTCCAACGCGATCAAATGTTTGACTATCTGTGCCATACCCAAAGGCGGAATTGACTCCCCGATTACCTCACGGATGAGCTTTATTGAAAAGTTTTCACTTTCTTTCATTCTCCCATAACGGATTCCCTCAAATGAAAACTTTTTGTTCCACTGCGCATGATCCAAAGTGGATAAAATAAGAATTTCCCGAAGAGAAAGGACACGGTTCTGATCGGGGTGGCCTTTCATATCACTCGAAATTACCCCGCTGTTCATAGTTAATGTACTGGCCGGACTATTCCACCTCATTCTGCGATAGCTGGTTCGAAAGCCCTTAATGAGCCTCGCTTTCCCCTTTTTGAGAAGGACTGGTCGAGGTAAAATATGCCCACATTTTTCACAGGCAACCGATTCCTCCTGATTGTGATTGTGCTTACATTGGATGCAGCGGAGGTTATCAAATGCACTTTTCCCCTCCGGTGTGTGTTTCATCCAGAAATACTGATTTTCATTCCAACGCGGAATACAATGGTATGGATCTTTCGAATCCTGAAGCAAACCGAGGGAATCTAATTGGGGAAGCCGACCAATCGCATCTCTTAAATTAACAGGAGCATGGCCATTTTTGTCCCCATGAGTGGGGACTGGGTGAAACGGGCTTATTTGTTTGGAAAATACATCCCCTACCGGAGGACAAGACTCTAAGACCTGCGGAATACGACAACCGATGGTGATTAATCGCTCCCGATGATGGGGGACTCCATAGGAAGAAAAATTCAAAATATTAGACCTTATCGAATATCCCAAGGGGATTAAACGCCTGGATAAACAAGCAAGAATATTTTCAGGTTTATCATGCTCGTTACGAATAATTGTGTTTTCCATCCTTCGAACATTTTCGAGGATAAACCAATCGGGTTGCAGCTTTTCGAGGACTGAAATGCCAGGCAGTATAAGTCGATTCCTTTCATCCTCCCTAGGTCGGACACCCGAGCGAATTGAAGATGATATTCTCCCTGCCCCATTCGCTGACATACCCTGGCACGGTGGAGAAAGAGTAAGCAGCCAAGGTCTTTTTCCATTCAATTCTTTTTTAAAGAAATTGATGTACTCCTTTTGTAACTGCCATATATCACCTTCAAAAACCTCAGTTGCAGGAAAATTATTTCTAATTAACTGTGCCCGGGATGGAATGATTTCAGCCGCAGCTAAAACTGGAATTGCACACCCCCACTCTATTCCCACATCTCCCACCCCTCCTCCGGAAAAGAGGGATCCTGAAACTCGGACAGAGCGGATGGTTCGGAAAGTATTCATGCCAATATTTTAGCTACCTTAAACAACCATCTTGGTCAACGAACCACTCCGTATGGAATGAAATAAATCACTCACATAAAATAGAACTTCCTATATTATGTTTACCCAAATCGCATATTTTGAATGGACATTGAACAAACAGTGGCCAAATTCTACTTATTTACACATGAAACGATTTATTCCTATTTTATTATGCCTGTCTCTTTGGGGACAGATTTTTGCCCACGATCCGGCGACCGAAATGACAACGGCCGCTCACAATTTCCTTAATTCTTTGGAAGAAGGGAAAAAAAAGAAAGCCCATTTCCCCTTCTCTGACAAAGAAAGAGAAAACTGGCATTTCTTTCCGGGAAGTTTTGTAAAGCCCAATGGGCGGATGGGATTATCAGTAAAAGAGATGTCTTCTCCTCAGAGAACCTTGGCACAGACTCTTCTTTCTTCCGCCCTGAGCCATCGTGGACAGATTGAAGCATCTACCGTTATTCTCCTCGAACAAATTCTCTATGAAAAAGAAGGAAGAGAAATGAGAAACCCAGACCTTTATCATTACTCAGTATTTGGCCAACCGGATCAAGCAGGCTCATGGGGATGGCGCTTCGAAGGCCACCACCTTTCTCTTAACTTTTCTCTGGTAAACGGCAGGATATTCTCCGTCACTCCAAGTTTTTGGGGAGCTAGTCCAGCGAAGGTAACAGAAGGAAAACATGCCGGAATGCGCGTTCTTGCTGAAGAGGAGACAACCGCGTTCAAGTTCTTAAAATCTCTCTCCCCTCCCCAGAAAAAAATGGCAATTATTTCTGACAAAGCTCCTCGCGAAATTTATTCCGGTCAGGACAACACAGTAGACTGGTCAACATTCGTGCCGGCTCAGGGTCTTCCTATTACTAAGATGAATCCCCGTCAAAAAGGATGGCTACAAGAAGTAATCGCAGTGTATTCAGCAAAACATCGCCCTCAGGTAGTTAAACAAATAAACCAAAATAAACCTCTCCTTCACCCCACTGAAACCTTTTTTGCATGGGCGGGCGGGCTGACCCCTGAAACAGGTCACTACTACCGCATACAAACACCGGATTTCCTGTTCGAATACGCCAATACTCAAAACAACGTGAATCACGTTCATGCGGTATGGAGAGACTTTAAAGGAGATTTTGGAAGAGACCTCTTAGCGGAACACTACACCCAAGATCATTCGAAGCAAAATGGTTGGGTCAGCATGTTTGACGGAAAAACTCTCAAAGGCTGGAAGCCAAACGAAAATGAGGACTCATTCTCCGTAAAGAATGGGTGCATCGTGGCCAATGCACCGGGGCGTTGCCATCTTTTTTATCAGACTAAAAAGCCGTTCAAAAACTTTGAATTCAAGGCCGAGGTTATGACTCTACCGCATTCCAATGCAGGCGTGTATTTCCATACTCGCTTCCAGGAGGACGGTTGGCCAAAAGCGGGTTTTGAATGCCAAATAAATAATACCTATCACGACCCCAAAAAGACAGCCAGTATTTATAGCGTACAAGATTGCCTGGAAGCTCCGGCACGGGATGACGAATGGTTTACCCTTTACATAAAAGTGGATGGCAAACAGGTAATCACAAAGGTAAATGATCAAGTAATCTCCGATTGGAACCAACCGGAGGACTGGAAAAAAAGTGGGGACTTTGAAAGGGTATTAGGAGAAGGAACATTTGCACTTCAGGGACACGATCCCGGAAGCACAGTCCTTTTTCGTAATCTTTTCGTGAAAAGACTTCCCGCTCAATAGCCTATTCAATGAAACCCTTTTTTCTTGTTTCTCTGATTCTTCCCCTAGTAGCATATGCCCAGTCATGGCCACAATGGCGCGGCCCGGACGCCTCCGGTCATGCCCCAATAGCCAATTACCCGAAGTTCTGGTCTTCCCAAAAAAATATCTCTTGGAAAACGAGCCTTCCTGGCCGTGGCCACTCATCTCCAGTTCATGATGGTGAGAATATTTGGGTAACCACTGCTCTGGAAACTCCTGCATCCGAAAAAGAAAAAGAGGAAAGACTAAAGGAAAATAAGGGATTACCCACTGTTACAGTACTTTCCAAAGTGAGCCTTCGGGCCCTGAAGATTGATGCTTCTTCTGGAAAAATCCTGAAAAACATTGAAGTTTTTAAGAAAAAACAGCCACAATGGGTTCATAAGTTAAACAGCTATGCCTCCCCCAGCCCCTATCTTCAAGAGGACAAACTATACCTTCATTTTGGTGCTTATGGAAATGCGTGCATTGATTCAAAATCAGGTGATATCATTTGGAAAAATGACGAAAAAAACCTGTGGGTGATGCATGAAAATGGACCGGGGAGCTCACCCATTGTATGGAAAAACCTGATGATCTTCCATTTGGATGGAAGTGATCGGCAAAGCATCGTCGCACTCTACAAGGACAACGGTAAAATTGCTTGGCAAACTGAACGAACCGGGGAAATGAAAGAAAACCCACAACTCCAAAAATCTTACTCGACTCCGATCATTGAAACATTCAACGGTAAACCTATTTTGATTTCCTGCGCAGCGGACTGGGTATACGGATACAATCCAGAAAATGGAAATGAGCTTTGGAAAATGAGGTATGGCATACTCGGGTTTTCTAATGTGGCACGGCCCGTTGTGGGCCACGGAATGTTTTATCTGTCCACCTGCTTTATGAAATCCGAAGTTCATGCTTACCAATTGGAAGGCCTTACCGAGCCCAAGCTTGTCTGGAAAATGACCAAGGGTGCACCCAGAATCCCTTCCCCTATCTTAGTAGGAAATCAACTTTATGTGGTAAACGATGGTGGAATTCTTTCCTGCGTAAATGCTCAAACAGGTGATCTCAATTGGCGAGAAAGGCTCGACGGTGAATTTAATGCCTCCCCCATCCTCGCCAATGGACTACTCTACCTTTCTGATCGAGCCGGGAAAACCACTGTCATCCGTCCGGGAAAAAGCCTGCAAATCATTTCAGAAAATCAATTGGATGGAGCTCCACACATGGCTACCTTTGCACCCCATAAAAATTCATTTCTTATCCGAACTGATAACACTCTTTACCGAGTGGCAGAATAGGAAATCAATTTTCCCTAAGGCTTGAGAATACATTTCCCGTTGGTTTTTCGGGCAAGGATGTAAGCCATTTTTGGAGCAAGATTTTCAATCGACTTACGGTTTCTGAATTCTTATCGGCCCGATCTGTACTCTCCAATGGATCACGGACTAAATCATAAAGTTCGGCATGGGACAGGTCCTTGTTAAGTACCAATTTCCATTGTTCATGAACCACTGCATAAGCAACCCAATGATCGGGTTTGGACTCGTTCGCTGGCCACGGTGCAGACATTTTCCAAAAGATTGGTTTCTTACGTAATGGATTGCCCTTCCCCATTAATGCAGGAACTTGGCTCATTCCATCCGGTTTGTACGACCTAGGCAATTTCACATTCCCAAGTTCACAAAAAGTGGGCAACAAGTCGACCGCTGACAAGACCGAGGTTTTATCCACTTTCCCCGCGCCAATTTTCCCGGGCCAACGGGCAATAAAGGGCACCCCGATTCCACCTTCCATCAACGCCCCTTTAAAGGCACGACGCCCTCCTGTAATACCCTTGGCTGCTCCGATACCGTATCCCGGACCAGTGGCTGAGTCATAACTCAGAGCAATGGGGGAATTGGGAGAACCCCTTGCCGGTCCATTATCCGAGCTAAAAATAACCAGCGTATTATCAGAAATTTTCATCTCGTCCAAGGCATTCAACAATTGACCGATTCTTAAATCCGCATGGTACAAAGTGGCCGCATAAATATTGTCCGCCTCAGGTAAATCGGGAAAAAGTTTCTGCAATTTGGGATCCACATGAAAAGGTGTGTGCGGTTCATGAATCCATAGATTAATAAAGAATGGCTTACCCTTTCCATGGCTTTTTTTCATGAATGGAATCGCACTTTTTACATCATCATGGACAAACATCTGTGGCCCTGAACAATTATATGACCCATAATCATCGTAGCCATATGCAGTAAGAAACGGAGCATCTGGGATCATATCATTGGCAAGGTGCCACTTTCCATAATGTGCAGTTGAATATCCTGCTTTTTTGAGAAACTTTGGTAACAATGGTGCATTGGTATCCAACCAGTCTGGCATGTTACGTCTTTGGTTGCTTGGTACCCAGGCAAAATGCCCGTCAATGTTGTACCGGGCAGGAAAGTGTCCAGTCATCACTGCAGTTCGACTGGGTGAGCACACTCCACTAGCTACAGTAAACCTGTGAAAATCAGTCCCCTCCTTGGCCAATCTGTCGATATTTGGTGTCTTTAAATAAGGATGACCATGGCAGCCCAAGTCACCCCATCCCCAGTCATCAGCAAAAATGAAAACAATATTGGGTCTGGTCTTTTCAGCAAAGGAAGAGAAAGCCATAAATGCACTAACACTGAGGAAAATCGAAAAGATAAATTTAATCATAATTAGAAAATATCGGAAGGTTGGAAGGTTAAATGAGCTTAGTTATTGCCCACTGAACTGGATATGTCAATGAATCGGTGCCTAGCAAATTAAACTATAAATTTCATCAAAAGTCACATTTTCCAGTTGCCAACGTAAATTCTCAGATTCTTCCTAGAATCATGAATAAATTGATCCATACATTTTTCCTTATTTCATTGGTCATTGGTCAGGTTTGTGAAGGCAAGCCTCTCAATATATTATTTATTTTCACCGATGACCATGCATACCAGGCAATCTCGGCCTATGGATCTAACCGGAACCAAACGCCCAATATTGATCGACTTGCCAAGGAAGGTATGCTCTTTGACCGTGCCTTTGTAACCAACTCGATTTGTGCACCCAGTCGTGCCGTAATCCTCACCGGAAAACACAGTCATTTAAACGGCCAGTTAACCAATGGACAACGCTTTGACGGAGAACAGCAAACTTTCCCAAAACTGCTCCAGAAAAAAGGGTATCAAACCGCAATGGTTGGAAAGTGGCATCTGAAGAGCGATCCTACCGGTTTTGACTTCTGGCAGGTGTTGCAAGGTCAGGGACCTTATTACAATCCCCCCATGAACACGCCTGATGGAGTAAAGAAAATCACTGGCTATACAACTGATGTAATTACCGATGTCAGCTTGGACTGGCTAAAAAACAAGAGGAATCCGAACAAACCATTTATTCTTATGAGTCAGCACAAAGCACCTCACCGGAATTGGCAACCGGGCCCAAAATACCTAACCAAATATGACGGTATTGATATCCCGGAACCCGAAACATTGAGGGATGATTATAAAAATCGTTTAGAACCTGCAACCACTCAGGCAATGACCATCGATCGTCACCTATCCACTAACGACTTAAAAATCAGGACACCGGGCAACCTCACCCCCGAACAGAAAGCAAAGTGGGACGCTGCCTACGGTCCCAAAAACAAAGCTTTTGAGGAAGCCAATTTGCAGGGAGATGAACTATTTAAATGGAAATACCAACGATATGTAAAAGACTACCTCCGTTGCATAGACTCAGTAGATGAAAATATCGGCAGATTACTTGATTATCTAGACAAATCGGGATTGGCAGAAAACACCGTGGTCATCTACTCATCCGATCAGGGTTGGTACCTTGGCGAGCATGGATGGTACGACAAACGCTGGATGTATGAGGAATCGTTCCGTACCCCGTTAATCGTACGATGGCCAGGAGTCGCAAAAGCGGGAAGTAGAAATAAGGATCTTGTCCAAAACCTCGACTACGCTCAGACCTTTCTCGATATCTGTGGAATAAAATCACCCCAAGAAATGCAAGGTCAATCCATCGTTCCATTGCTTGAAGGGAAAAAGCCCAAAAACTGGAGGAAATCCCTATATTATCAATACTATGAATTCCCCGGAGCGCACAGCGTCAGACGCCACTATGGAGTACGTACCGAAACTCATAAATTAATTTATTTCTACAAACTGGATGGTTGGGAACTGTATGATTTGGAAAAGGATCCAAACGAATTAAATTCTGTCTATGGAAAACCTGAATATGCTGCCCTCACTAAAGAACTTAAAGAGGAACTCAACCGGCTCAGAAAGCTTTATAAAGTCCCCGTTGATGATCGTCCCCTTACTAAAGCAGCCAAAACTCCAAGAAAACCTAAGAAAAAAAGCTAGGAATCCACAAGGTCATCAAAGAACAAGATTCTTACCACCTTTTGTAAAATCCAATTCTCGCTCATCATCCTTTAACGCATAAAGCACACTGATTGAACGTTTCGTGGAACGAACTCCAAATTTTCCATTTCCATCAAGGGAAATGAGTCCAAATTCATGATTCCGGCTTGCACCCTCATTCATAAGCTCAGTCAAAATTCGCTTTAATGGAACATCGTCTCTTAGACGTGAAACCACTTGTGCGGCAACTGCCTGATTGATTATATGTTCTCCCTTGCCCGTGCAGGAAACTCCTCCAGCACTATCTGCGTATGTGCCAGCCACACTTGCACTGTCACTCACTCTACCCGGTAATTCGTGCCCGACCCCGCCGGTTGAAGTTCCGGCAGCAACAATTCCATCTGCATCAATCGCCACGGCACCAACCGTGCCAAACTTTTCGCTCGTACGCAGGGCTTTTCGATATTCAATGAACCTAGCCAATGTTATGGGGTCATGAAATACAAAACCATTACGCCTTGCATATTCAGTGGCTTCATTACCAGAAAGGATATGATGACCCTCGCTCCTCAGACAATCCGCTACATCAATGGGATGCTCAACATCATAAATATTGATAACGCCAGAAAAAATTGAATCACTCGAATCCATTAACGCCGCAGACATCCTTACCCTGCCATCTTTTTGCAACTTCGATCCAGTTCCAGCGTTAAATATTGGATCACTTTCAAGTAATCGTATCGCATGCAGGACTGCTGCACGGGCACCTTTATCTACCAAAGTCTGATACGCTGGACCAATTGCTTCATTAAGTCCAATACGATACTGCTCTTTAGTTGCGACCTTTCCTTCAAGTCGCCCTGCACCCCCATGAATTATTATTTTACAAATACCATCTGCCACATGCTCAGTTCAAAAGAATTTCTGCCATTTGGTCGAGCTTAAGATCAGCTCCGTTGAATACGGGGGCATCTGTAAAATTATTTAGCTCACGTATGTGCAAAGGAGAACTTGAACACAAACCTGAAATTGCGTCGGGAATCAGGTTGAATTTTGTTTTTAAAATATGCAACCCGCCTACTGCACCAAGTGCATCGGCTGCACAGAATATTAGCTTATGAACCCGTCCAACAACTTCTGGACAGTCAAGTAGCATTGCAGTTTCTCTTTGATTGATGCCATCGGCAAATTCAACAACTAGAAAATTTTTCTGATTTGATCCATATTTACCATCCAATGTACGAAAAACATTCATCAGCTCATCCTTAGAAAGCATGTATGATGACGGATGGCCCATGTAGGTAAAATCAGCAAATTCTTTCGCCCCGGAATCATTCATGTGCAAAATATCCTGTAAACTTGCCGTACCGGTCATCTTACAACCATTAACAGTATATCCCATTTGATGAAGAAACCGACAGCAAGCTGCCGCCGCCAAGCTTTTGCCTGAATTCATGGCAGTCCCAACCACAAGAATCAATTTTGCTTTTCCTTTTTTTGGCCCGGATGCGGGATCTTTTATCTTTGGATAATTTCGAGTGTTAACCGGATTCCCATCCTTATCCATAAGATAACCCTGAATTCGCACCCTGGTTGGATCCTTTAACATCGCATTTTTTGTCTGAACCTGACCAATCATTCCCGAACGGGCCAACAAATCGACCTCACGAACAAATTCATCTGGTATAATGCCTTCATAATGATCTGGAGCATAACGATTCCCAAATACAAACAAAGCTTTGGTACCATTATGAATCGTATGAATTCTACCAGAAACATTCTCCAACGACGAGTGATGTCCGATTCTACGAACTTTTCCGAAAACAACATCACCCGCTTCAGGATTCTTATCCAGTAATCCATACCCAAAAATTGATGACTTGGGTAAGCACAATGCGGAGCTCGGAACAATAACACCGGGGGGAATCTTATTCATAAGTGGTGGGGGTTAGATGAAATTGCTCAACTTTTAAAGTTGATTAACTATTATATCTTATATCTAAAAAAAATCGGCTGTAAAGCTAAATTAGAAGGGATTCAAAGGACTATTTTCAAACTCTTTATTTAAGATTTTGAACTTTATTCAATCTACACCGTTAGAAAAGCCTAATGGGTTAAGATTCTAATCAATTATTTTAATTGGGAATTCCTTGGACGGAATGTGTTCCTTAACCATGATATCCTTGATTTGATTGACCACGGCGGGGTGTTTTTGTGCCAAGTCCTCAGATTCTGATTCATCTTTCGATAGATCATACAGTTCAATTTTTAATGGATCATGATTCTTTCCTTTTCGTAGCATCTTTTGACGAATCCCCTTCCACTTGCCCATCCATACTGCCTGTTGTCCGCCATAGCCGGAAAATTCCCGGTATAGTGGAGGACGATTTGCATTATTCTTCCCAAGAAGATCGAGGGTTATATTAAATCCGTCATGCTCGGCATCAAGGGGAGTTTTTGCACCAATTAAGTCATGTAAAGTAACCATCCAGTCCTCAAATCCAGTCCTTTGATTGGAAACGGAACCTGCCTTTATTTTACCCGGCCACTTGGCAATCAGGGGAACCCTGATCCCCCCCTCATAAAGGGAACCTTTCAACCCGCGCAAATCACCAACACTGTCAAAAAAATCATAGTCCACTTCCAACTTCAAATGGGTGGTTCCATTATCTGAGGTAAAGATAACAATCGTATCCTCGGTAAGTCCAAGCCGCTCGATTAAATTCACCATATTACCAACATATCGATCCATTCGAGTAATCATCGCGGCATAAGCGGCACGCGGTGTGAAATGCGGGGTGTATCCATATCCCTGAGAGCGCGTAAAGGGAGGATCATTCCACTTTAATTTGAGATAAGGTTTTAGTTCATCATCGGGTACATGAAGGGCCACATGGGGGATAAGCGTCGGGTAGTACAGAAAGAAAGGTTTATCCTTATTATCTTTTATAAA
>JABGUO010000369.1 GCA_018646565.1 Opitutia bacterium
CTATTCTTTTATCTTTACTAATTTCGAGGGGTATTCCGATCGCTTCAAGCAGGTCAGCACTTCCACACTTGGAACTAATTGATCGGTTTCCGTGTTTGATCACTGGAGTTCCTGATGAAGCTATTATAAAAGAAACAAATGTGGAGATATTAAAACTTCCAGCCTTATCCCCCCCCGTACCACAAAGATCGATTGCATTTTCAGAAAATGGTTCAAGAGCAGGGTCTTTTGCTAAAACACGAAAATGTTCAATAAACGAAGAAATTTCATCGGCAGTTTCCCCTTTTGCCGAGAGTGAAATTAAAAAGTTTTCTTTTTCTGCAGACTCTACCTTTTCTGAAACTAGTTGATCGATGCAAAATTTTATTTGCTCGGAGTCTAAATCAGTTTTCTCATTTAAAGATGCGGTAAAATTTTTAAGAGAGTACATCGTATCTGTAAAAAGTGTATTATTGTGAAGTGTGGCTAAAAGTTATTCTTGCATAATTGTGAAACAAGGTTTGTAGAGATTTTGATGCCCAGTCGCCAACTTATTTTTATTATGCTGTTTTTTTTCCTTTATGGAGGATTAGTAGGGGCTACCGAAAAAACGGCTTTAGTAGGTCTGAGTGACGTTCAGTTGTACCAGTACGATTCAAATTCGTCTATGAGCTTTTCGGATGCTTTTATTTATGGAATAGTTGAGGGTGTAACAGAATTTTTGCCCATATCTTCTACCGGTCATTTGGTGGTGGTAAGTGAGTTTTTATCAGACAACGAAAATCATAATGAAGAAGCGATCAATGCTTATCTAATAGTCATTCAAGCGGGTGCAATATTGGCGGTCACTCTGCTTTACCGTAAAGAGATTTGGTCGATGATATTAGGATTACTTGGTTTGGACCCCCGGGGGAAGAGGTTGGCATTTAATGTACTAGTCGCTTTTTTGCCTGCTGCTGTCTTGGGGCCAGTATTAGACGATAAGATAGAAGAATTTCTTTTTGGACTTCTTCCTATCGCAATCGCTTTATTCTTGGGTGCAATTTTGATGTATTGGGTCGAAAAAAGAAAAAAAGCAAAAGACTCGGGTATGATAAGCGAGCAGGGTCGAACTTTGGATGATTTAACCCTGATTCAGTCATTGGGGATAGGGTTTTTACAATGCTTTGCGATGTGGCCAGGTACAAGTCGATCGATGATGACAATTGTGGGTGGATATTTAGTTGGGCTGCAAAGAAAAAAAGCGGCTGAATTTAGTTTTCTCCTTGGCCTTGTAACTTTAACTGCAGCTGCGGGCTACAAACTGGTAACAAAATGGGAAGTAATGGAAGCAAATTTGTCAATTGGACCAATTTTATTTGGTTGCCTTGTGGCGGGGATTTCCGCGGCGTTATCCGTGTTTTGGTTGGTAGGTTATTTATCAAGGCGCGGATTGGGCGTATTTGTTTGGTATCGAATATTATTATCGATTGTGCTTTTTGCATTTTATTTTAACTCCCAATCTTAATTTCTCTAGCTTGACCATAATCCGGTTTCATGATTTGATGTTGATTTAATTTATTAAGCTATGGGACAACCAAAAAGAAAACATTCTAAACAGCGAAGCAGAAAGCGTCGCGGTGCGAACCGCTTTCAAGAACCTCAACTTACCAAAGAAGCTGACGGTACTTTGAGTCGCCCTCACCGCGTCAATCCTGAAACCGGACAGTATCGTGGTAGGCAAGTTCTTGATGTAGAGGTTTAACATTATAGTGCTTCGGCATGGATAAGACCGAAGCTAGAATTAGGCTTGCGATAGATGCCATGGGCAGCGACCTCGGTCCTTCCGAGGTTCTTGAAGGTGTTGCACAAGCGATCGATCGTTCGCCTTGGAATACCGAATTTGTTTTGTTTGGTCAGGAAGAGATAATTGAACCACTCATAACATCCCATTCCATACTTTCGCGTTCAAAGGTAGAATTTGTACACTCCCCTGAGGTCGTGGGAATGGAGGAAAAGCCGATTGCCGGAATTAAAGGCAAAAAGAAATCCTCCATGAGTTTAGCCCTGCAAGCACTTAAAGAAGGCGAGGCTGATGCATTATTAAGTTGCGGGAATACAGGGTGTTTAATGGCAGGTGGTGCAATTAAATTAAGAACACTTGATGGGGTAGAGAGACCTGCACTTTGCACAATTTGGCCTGGGCGAGAAAGATATTTTACTTTATTGGATGCAGGTGCAAATCCACATGCAAAACCTTTCCATATTGCTCAAAGTGCTGTCCTTGGATCAAATTATGCACGAGTTGCTCTTGGATTAGTTCGTCCCAAGGTCGGTCTATTAACGATTGGAACCGAGGAGGGTAAGGGAAATGAAGTAATTCATGAGACGCATGAAATGTTAAAGGATATTGATGGGAGTATCATAAATTATGCCGGTCTAATAGAAGGATTCCAAATTTTTGAAAATGTAGTTGATGTCGTTGTTTGTGATGGCTTCGTCGGAAATATTGTACTCAAAGCGTGCGAGTCATTAAGCAAATTAATTGGTAGTTTCCTTGATGAAGAATTGCGACGAAATGCGCTGCGTAAAACGGGAGCATTATTATCAAAGGGAGCGTTTCGAAGCCTAAAGCAAAGAATTAATCCGGAACAATTCGGGGGTGCTCCATTGCTAGGTTTAACAAAAAATGTAATTAAAGCACATGGCTCATCGAACCGAAATCACATAAGTGGCGCCATCAAGATTGCAATAGAACTAGTGCAACACGATATGATAACCCAAGTTCTCGACGATGTACATGAAGCTAACGAAATACTGCGCCCTGAACCTCTCTTGAACAGAGATTAAATCATGGTGGATTATGTAACGAAATCAAGTAGCAAAATACTGGGAGTTGGTTCCTATCTACCATCTGGGGTGGTAGATAATTTAAAGTTAAGCGAAAAAGTGGATACGAGCGATGAATGGATCACTTCTCGTACTGGAATTAAGGCAAGACGATTTGCAAATGAGAAAGAGGCAACCAGTGATCTTGCCGTAAGAGCTGCTCAAAATGCATTAATTGACGCCGGATTAACTGCTCAAGATATTGATCTTATAATCGTGGCAACGATTACCCCAGATATGGCTTTTCCCTCTACCGCTTGCTTGATTCAACATAAACTTGGAATCCCCAAAGTAGCGAGTTTTGATATTGAAGCCGCCTGTTCTGGCTTTCTTTATGCCTTGGATGTGGCCGATGGCATGCTAAGTAGTAATCGTTACAAGTGTGCATTAGTTGTCGGAGCTGAGAAGCTTTCCAGCATAATGGATTGGGAAGACCGAACTACATGTGTACTTTTTGGTGATGGAGCGGGAGCTGCCATTCTTTCCAATGTTGGTTCCGGTTCAGAACTCATAGGCTTTAAGAGTGGAGCAGATGGCTCCAACCCTAATCTTTTGTACCAACCTGCCGGCGGATCCTTGCTCCCAGCATCACAAGACTCTTTATCCAGTAGAGGGCATTTCTTAAAAATGAACGGCCGTGAAATATTCAAGTCTGCGGTGCGGGTTATGGAACGTGCCTCCCGGGAACTTCTTGAGGCACACGGCTTTACCGAGAATGATGTCGATCATGTTATCCCCCATCAGGCGAATGCTAGAATCGTGGAAAGTTTATCACAAAGACTAGAAATTCCTCTCGGAAAATTCTTTTGTAATCTAGACAAATACGGCAATACATCAGCTGCTTCTATACCCATCGCGCTAGATGAAGCAAGAAAGTCCTTAATTTTGAAGAAAGGACAACTCGGCTTGTTTGTTGCATTTGGTGCAGGCTTGACATGGTCTGCGGTTCTTGTTCGGTTTTAACCCTTTTTAAATTTAATGAAACAACTCACTATACTCTTTGGCTTTATACTAATTTTATCATCTTCATGCCTTTGGTCAGTCTCACCGGGAGACAGTAGGACTAGCAGAAACTCTTCTAATAACGATAAGGAATATCTATTTCCAGGTACGGGTTTTTTTAAAAAGAATCGTGATCCCCTCGACGATAAACAAGCTAAATTATGGTTCCTTGAAGCCGAACAGGCTGAAGCAGAAGGTGAAAGTGGAGACGCACTTTCTCTTTATGAGAATTTTTCCAAAAGACGCTCAGATTATCGAATAATTAGAAAGGGCAATGAAATACAGATTGGGCCTGAATCACTTTATCGAGCTGCAAATTTGCGCGAGAAGAAAGGGGACTGGCAAAAGGCTTTTCAACATTTGCGTCTTATTGCAGAGGCTTATACAGACTACGATTTTGAACGAGTTGCGGAATCTCTGATGAGAATAGCGGAACGACTGGCGAAGGATAAGTTGCCTCGCAAGTGGGGTGTCGTTCCAAGGTTTCGTTCGGGAGTTCAAGATCGCTTGAGACTCAATCAAATTGCAGGTCTGGCTCGTGGGCCAAGATTTGCCCCTCGTGCCCTTATGGCATTATCTGAAATTGCGATCAAAGATAATAAGGAAGAGGAAGCAATCGATGCCCTTGAAAGATTAACTAACTTATACCCCGATAACTATCTTTGTGAGGAATCATATTTCATATTAGCACAAATTTTTGAGAGTCGGGTTGCCGGTCCTTCTTATGATCAGGGTGCAACTCTAAAAGCACTCAATTTTTACGAAGATTATTTAATCCTTTTTTCTGAATCTCCTCCCAAAAGCAAACACGAACAATTGACTGATTATAACAATCGATTAAAGGAGGCAAAGAAAAGAAATTTAGCGGCAGAAAAAGGTCGAAATAAAATGAGAGAAACTCTTGCGGCAAGTAAGGTGATTGTCGGGAAGTATGTTGAGAAATATGGAAAGTATTATCTAACTCATTGGCGCGAACTCGGAAACCGCCCAGCTCTCCAATTTTACAATGAGGCTATTACCATTGCCCCAGAGTCTGAAGCGGCAAGGGAAGCTGAGAAAAAAGTTGCTGAGCTTCGCAGTGGTAATGAATAAGATCTTTTACCTAAAGAGCCTTTTTTTTTTACTACTTATATGTAGTTGTAAATATAAAAGCACAGAACTTGGTTCTAAGTCTGTCTACATTGAAGTAGTTAATAATCAAACACAGGCTCCTCAGTTGGGATCTTTTGTAAGTAATAAAATTCGAGATCAAATTATTCGTCGTGGGCATTTCTTTATCCGGTCTAATATTCAAGACTGTGATTACATATTGCGGGTTACTTTAATTGATTACAGCAAGGGAACAGAAATTTATAAACCAACTGATACTCTTCTTGCAGCTGGATTTCGAATGAGTGTTCAAGCTAATGTTTCACTTACCAAACGGAGTGGCAAAGTATTGTTCAAAGATACTTCTATTACTGAACATGCTTCCGTACTGAGAGGTAACTCCCTTTCAGTTCCATCAGATCGACAAGCTCTTTTAAGCATATCTGAATCATTGGGGCAGCAAGTCTCCCAACTTATTGAGAATTATCGTTGGTAAAAATATCTTATGATGAAAAAGCTTTTAGCACCTTCTATCCTCGCGGGTAATCATGCGAATTTGAAATCTGCACTCGATATTGCTGAGGGTGACGGTCGTCAATGGATCCACCTCGATATTATGGATGGGCACTTCGTGCCCAATTTGAGTTTTGGTCCACAAACTGTGGCTGACCTGAGGAAGGAGTCAGAACTCTTTTTTGATGTTCACTTAATGCTCGATAATCCGCATCTCTATATTGATGCGTTTAATCAGGCGGGTGCTGACTTAATTACAATTCACATTGAGCCTTCTTATGACCATTCCGAATCAATTAAGCATATTAAATCTCTCGGAAAAAAAGTAGGCATTGCACTAAATCCTGCTACTCCAGTCGAAGACATTTATGAAATTATTACCCACCACAGTATTGATTTAGTTTTATGCATGACCGTAGTTCCTGGATTCGGCGGTCAGAGCTTTATTCATGATGTACTTAATAAGGTCAAACAACTTACTGTTTTACGAGAAAAGTCATCTAATCAATTTTTGATTGAGGTAGACGGGGGGGTTGGTCCAACTCATGTACAACCTTGTTTAGATGCCGGTGTTGATGTCTTTGTAGCAGGAACCGCTTATTATAAAGGCAGTGATGTTGAGCGTCGAGAATTTGCCCAGTCTGTGGGAGAGAAGTCTTAGACTTTTATAAATGGGGCCAGTACTAAAGCCACCACAGACATTAATTTAAGCAATATATTGAGAGACGGTCCTGAGGTGTCCTTAAGTGGGTCACCCACAGTGTCACCGACTACAGTTGCTTTATGTACATCCGAGCCTTTTCCGTATTTCACACCTCCCATTTCGTACCCCTCTTCCACCATCTTTTTTGCATTATCCCATGCTCCCCCGGCATTGGATTGAAAAAGTGCCATTAAAACCCCAGATGCAGTAACCCCTGCGAGCAAGCCTCCAAGCATTACTGGTCCTCCTCCAAAGCCAATTACTACCGGGGTGAGAATCGCAACTAAACCGGGGGCAACCATTTCTTTGATTGCCGACTGGGTTGAGATTTCGACACATTTACCATATTCTGCAGCATCGATTGCCTCGTCGAATTGTGCTCTCTCCACTTCAGACCATTGATCAGATGGCCTACCATCATTTTTATCCAAAATTATAAGTGCTTTCTTGAGGGCTGGAATTTCTTTAAATTGTCGACGAACTTCTTGAATCATTGCCATTGCCGCACGACCTACAGCGCCCATTGCTAAAGCACTAAACAAAAAGGGCAGCATCGCCCCGATGAATAGCCCGGCCATTACTTTTGGGGTGGATACATCAATCACATCAATTCCAGCAGTTTCCTTGAAAGCGGCAAAAAGTGCGAGTGCAGTAAGTGCAGCTGATCCAATGGCAAATCCTTTCCCAATTGCAGCGGTTGTATTTCCTACTGCATCAAGCTTGTCAGTGCGTTGCCTTACTTCGCTAGGAAGTTCGGACATTTCCGCGATTCCACCGGCATTATCAGAAATGGGGCCATAAGCATCTACTGCCAATTGAATCCCTGTATTTGAAAGCATACCTACTGCAGCAATTGCGATTCCGTAGAGCCCTGCTAATTCATGAGCACCTACAACTGCAGCCGCTAGAATAAGGATAGGAAAAGTGGTGGAGATCATTCCAATTCCAAGGCCTCCAATTATGTTAGTGGCACTGCCTGTAATGGATTGTTCTACAATTGATTTAACGGGCTTCGTGCCAGTTCCAGTATAATACTCAGTAATTTTACCGATAGCTAAACCGGAAACTAATCCAATTATAATTGCATAAAATACGCCATCCGATGTGAAAGTGGCTCCGTCATAGTTCCATGTTTGTGGTAGAAAATAATTAATGGTAACATAGGAACATATGATCATTGCGAGAGATGCCACAAGCTCGCCTTTATTCAGGGCTTTGTGTGGGTCCCCACCATCCTTTACTTTTACCAAGAAAGTGCCTAAAATGGAGGTGACAATTCCAATTGCTCCTAGTAAAAGAGGTAAAAAGACAGGTGATAATCCATTTAACTCATCTTGGAAATTGTCAGAACCTGCAACCATAGCTGCTCCCAGGATCATAGTCCCGATAATTGACCCTACATAAGACTCAAATAAATCTGCACCCATTCCGGCCACATCACCCACATTATCACCCACATTGTCTGCAATCGTAGCGGGATTGAGCGGGTGATCTTCAGGGATACCTGCCTCCACTTTGCCGACCAAGTCTGCTCCCACATCTGCAGCTTTCGTGTAAATACCACCACCCACGCGTGCGAAAAGTGCAATTGAAGATGCACCGAATGAAAAACCAGTCAAAACAGAGAGGGTAGTATTTAAGGCAGCACCTCCTTCAAAAGCACTAAATTCTTGGGCGAAGTATGCAAATAAACCACCTAATCCAAGAATTCCTAAACCCACAACCCCAAGCCCCATAACGGACCCACCCGCAAATGCAACCTCCAGTGCTTTTCCTAAACTTTCTCGAGCGGCATTGGTAGTTCTTACATTAGCTTTTGTGGCCACGACCATTCCTAAATATCCGGCAAGTGCCGAGCAAAATGCCCCTACAACAAATGAAACTGCGACATACACATGGCTATTTGGGTTTTGTGACCCGCTCCAACCCAAAAGGATCGCTACCGCAATAACAAACACGAATAAGACTTTATATTCTGCCTTTAAAAACGCCATGGCACCTTCCTGTATGCTCGCCGCAATTTTAGCCATTTGGGGAGTGCCTTCGGGCTGTGCATTTATTTGTTTGGTCTTCCACCAAGTGAAAAGCAAAGCTACTATTCCAAAGGCGGGTATTATGAGGGAAAGATTTTCAATATTCATATTATTAGTTTAGGGAGTGAATTTGAGAAAATTAAGATTAATCGAAATCATAATAATAAAGTTTTGACAATAACATTGTAGATTAATGTCCTTCAATCTTGCATTCCTCTACAAATTGATCACGCTATTTATTATGAATAATCTGTTCTTAGTTTCTTTTCTTGCCTGTGTTTTATTTTTTTCCTCTTGCCAAAACAGTTATCGGCAAAACATACCCGAAGATTCTTCCTCCCAAGGTATTGTTGGTGTTACCGATGATGCCTTTCAGGTAACTACTGAGGAGTACGGTAATTACTTTGAATCTCGATATGGTTTATTGTACCAAAAATTCAATGACCGCGCATTTACCGGACGAATTTTATCAATAGAAAAAGGAGAGAGCGGAGATTATGTTTTAGCTGATGAATCTTGGAAAGAAGGAAAAAAAGAGGGTTTAAGTGCTCGCTGGTTTTCAAATGGAATCAAGATGTATGAGAGAAACTATAGTGAGGGTCGTTGGCATGGAACAGTAACGCGTTGGTGGCCTAATGGGCAAAAAATGTATGTTCGTGCTTACACAAACGGAACTAGGCATGGAAAAGAAGCAACATGGAGATCGGATGGGTCTCCAATACAATTATCTGAAAAGCCTTTTGTTACACCTAGGCAAAAACAGGTTATTTCCGAAGATCGTAAGGATGTGAAGGGGGCCTTGCAGTTCCAACCGGTTGAATCTGGCGATGTAAAAATTTTCCCTGAAGATAAATCAATTGTAAACGAACCCTTTCCCTCTCTACCCGGAAGTGATTCGAGTGAAGATTCTTTTCCTTCCTTCCCCTCTGATCCATCCCCAATCTCCAATGAATTTCCACCATTGTCTGACGCTCCAAACACGCCAGTGATCGAAGTCACCCCTTCGCTTCCTCAGAATGATTCTGTTTTATCAGATGATTTGTTAAATCTGCCTGGGAGCGGTACGACTGAATTTCCCCCACTTCCTGAAACCAGTCAGATGCCCTTGGAGGTTACTCCAGAGTTACCTGCGAGCGATGACGGGTTGCCTCCCCTCCCGGGACTTCCTGAGTCAGTGGACGCAAATCTTCCCTCCTTCCCAAGTTCACCTCCAAGTGATGAGGGATTACCCCCACTTCCTGGTCTTCCCGATTCTGGTACTACCGATCTTCCTACTTTTCCTGGTTCTGGAGGAGACGACTTACCCCCACTTCCTGGTCTTCCCGGTTCTGGTGGAGACGATCTCCCACCGTTACCAGGTTCTGGAAGTGATGACCTTCCTCCACTTCCTAGTTTCCCTGATGACTCGAGCGGAGGGCTTCCTCCTTTACCGGGAGATGATTCCTTAGGGGGTGGCTTACCTCCACTTCCTGATTTTCCTGAGTGAGATTGTATATCTAATTTTTCTTATAAAATTCGAATCAATCGGGATTCAAATCAGTTACTTCATCTAAAACTCATTCTATTTAATCGGACATTTGATCTTTTGTGACTTACTTGTTTATTATGTTTCATAATAACTAGAAAGGCATTTTTATTTCTTAAATTCATTTGTTTAATTACATTGGTTTAATTACATTGAAAAATGTAAAGACCCAATATTTTGATACCCAAAAATTTCATATGACTC
>JABGUO010000370.1 GCA_018646565.1 Opitutia bacterium
ATGCGCTCAAGATCCAATTGCCAGGGAGAAATTCCGTTCGGGCCGATTAATGAATCTGCCTGGCTCCAGTAAGAAAGAAAGGCGGTCAGTGTAACCAAGCCAAGGCAACGGCCAAAAAGCCAATGAGCGAAAATAAAAGATTGGGAGGTATTTTCCGTGCGGTCTTGGGAAATACTAAGCATGCAGAGGAGACAAAGTACTATGGCTCATTACGGGTTCGGTGGAGTGTTTCCACCCGTTGCATTAATTCCGCATAATAATCAGGGTCAATTGCAAATGACTCGATGGCCAGTGGAGGCTGTTCTTTTGGGGAGAGTGGACGTTTTAAATGAAAGGTCTTCCTTCCGTGGTGACTGGCGATGGTTACTTCCGCACCAAGCGTTTCGGAGGTGGGTTCAAAAATGTGAATTTTTTTCTTCATCAAGAATATTTCTATTCGCTCCTTAGCATGAGACAATTATGCCGAAGCCAAAAAAAATCCCACGCTCGAAAGCAGTGGGATTTTTAAAAGTTTAGATAATGCTAAGCTTACTCGGAAGCGTTTGCATCCTTGCAGCACTCGCCACCTTCGCCACAGCACTCTGCGTCGGAACCATTGTGGTCATGAGCTTCACCTTCTCCACCGCCACAGGAGGTGAAAAGTAACATTGAAAGAACAGTCAAGAGAGACAAGATATATTTCATAAGAATTTAGTTGGTTTGTAGTTATGAATAGTTAATTCATTAGACAAGCGATATAACACTATTAGGTGATGGTTTTGTCAATGGGAAATAAAAATTCTGAATTTTTGTATTTACACTAAGCGGTAATAGGAATCTCAAAAATTTCTTTCCCATTAGTTAAAAAAATATGTTCTCCAGGGAGCGGTTGGATATTTTTCAACCCGGTGAAAGAACCAAATGCAGGAAGGATAATTTGTGACTGATTAAGATGGAAGCAGGCGGAGCGAATTTGGTCTTTCCCTCTTCCCTTAAGGGTAAAACCGGGATGGATATGCCCGGCAAGGTAGGGCTTTTCTGATTTGGAAACAGGGAGATGCCTGCATTCAATACCGAGAATATTAACCGGGTCGGGATGACATTGAATTTGTAATTCAGGCCAGGGGTCGCCGGAATTTAAATCGTGATTTCCACGAACAAGATGAACTTGAAGCGATGCAAGATTTTTTCGCCAATCGGTAAGAATTTTTCGAACTTCCTCGGTTTTTCCGACTCGGGCGTGAAAAAAATCGCCCAAAAAAATAATGGTCCGGGAATAAGTTTCCTGTACCAGTTGAGTGAGCCGGTCACAGTCATCTTGAGTAGTTCGTTCGGGGACGGGGATTCCAGATTTGCGAAATGTTGCCGCTTTTCCGAAGTGAGGGTCGGCAATAAAGAGCGTTTTTTGAGATGGCCAGTGAATTGCGCGGTCGGCCAAAAGAGAAAATTTTTTCCCCTGCCATGAGATCTCTACTTTTGTGTTCATTTGTTCAATTTCCCGCTTCCAATTCCTGGGCCATTTTACGAACGCGATCGCTCCATGATTCTGAGCTTATTTGGGTTCGGAGAGATTCCGCCCAGAGGGGAAAGGAAAAGGGAGTCAGTTTTGCGGGATTCCGGAGTACAAATAATTGGTTCTGAATTTCTCTTAGTTTTTCGGTGAGTCGTTTTGCTTCCAATTGTCTTTCCAGTACCTCCTTTCTTGCCTGAGTGAGCAAGAGGTTATCGGGGTCATACTTGGCAAATACATCAAAAAATAAACCGCCGGATGCCTGTACCTGTTTGATTGATTTTTGAGCACCGGGGTAGCCTTGGAAAATCAATCCGGCCACACGGGCCACTTCCCGGAATTGACGTTTTGCCATTTCGCTTTGATTCATACAGGTGAGTAATTCTTCCACCAATCCCTCCGGTCGCAAAAGAGTTCGCCAGGTTGTTTCATCAATCTCTTTTTCCGAATTGGAGCATAAGCTTAAGCCGTAATCGTTGAATGAAACTGACAGGGTCATGGGTTCGAGTTGTGACATCCGGTGTGCAATTAATGAGGCCAGTCCTTCATGGGCCAGTCTCCCTGCAAAGGGGAACAGGAACCAGTTTACTCCATCGTTGGTAATGGTTTTTTCGATTAAAAACTCCGATAAAGCGGGAAGATGGGATTCCTCGTTTTGGAGTTGTAATGTGCCCTGCATGGCTTTCATTTCTGGTTCGGATGTTTTGCCCAGTCGAAACTGTTCGATCCTTTCCCGCACCGACTGAGCGAGTTCGGAGGAAAGGGGGAATTTGCCCCCTCCCCAAACGGGAATCACTCCCTTGCCGGAACGGGCCAGTTTTACCACTGCAGTCAGGTCCCTTATTCGAACGAGGGTAAGGAGTTTTCCGGAAAAGAAAAAATGACTACCCTTTTTAATCCTCGCGATAAAGGACTCGTCAATCGTACCCAGAGTTTTTCCTTTCTGAAATTGAACGGTGATGGCAGGGTCACTTGTTATAGTACCAATTGACATTCTGTGAAAGCGGCTAATTAAAGAGGATGGCACCTGATAAACCCCATCCTTTATTACCACCCGTTTGAACTGATCATATGCCTGCAGGGTTTTTCCTCCGCGAACAATAAATTCAACGGTCCAATCCCATTCCTGCCTGGTTAAGTTACGGTAAGACCAGGCCGTTTTTATTTCAGAAATGGTTTCTGCTTCTTTAAATCCACCCCCTAGTGCCAGTGTAATTAAGTGCTGGGCAAGTAGATCTAAGGGTGCATTAAGGGGTTCTCTTTCTTCGATCTTTCCTTTGGCCATCGACTTGCGAGCAGCCGCATATTCAATTAATTCCATCGCCTGGGTGGGCACGCAAATCACGGTACTGGTGGCACCGGGCTGGTGTCCACATCGACCAGCCCTCTGCAGTAACCGGGCAATTCCTTTGGGTCCACCAATTTGAATCACCTGTTCGACAGGAGAAAAATCAACTCCCAAATCGAGACTGCTTGTGCAGACTACGGCCTTGATTTCCCCAGTCCGCAGGCGGTTCTCGATTACTGTCCTTTCCTTCCGATCGATTGAACCGTGGTGAATCCCAATCTGACCTTTCCATTCTGGACGAACGCCAAGCAGTGCATCAAACCAGTATTCAGTTTGGGAGCGCACATTGGTAAAGACGAGCGAGGTTGTTTTTTTCTCTATCGCCTGTGCGACCTGCTCCACAAGTTTACCACCAAGATGTCCGGACCATGGAAAGCGTTCCATGTTTTTGGGTATGAGAGTTTTTACGACAAATTTTTTACGGGTATCCCCCTCGATTAGCACGCCCTCTTTCTCATTCCCCAGGAGTGTCGCCATCGCCTGCTTGAGGTTGCCGAGGGTGGCCGACAAACCCCAGGTTCGTAGTAAAGGGTTCCACTTCCTCAAGCGGGCGAGGCAAAGTTCAGTCTGGGTTCCCCGCTTAGTGGAGAGTAATTCATGCCATTCATCCACAATCACTGCCTCCAGTTCAGAGAAGGACTCCCTGGTTTCAGGATAGGAAAGAAGAAGGGAAAGACTTTCGGGCGTGGTAACCAGGGCGGTAGGGAATTTTTTTCTCTGACTTGCTTTTCTGGACCCTGTTGTGTCACCTGATCTCGATTCAATAGTCCAGGGAAGTTGTAAGCCTTCCACCAGTTCGGTGAGGCTGCGGTTAGTATCTTCCACCAATGCCCGAAGTGGAGTTATCCATAAAACTTTGAGTCGGGCAGGGCGCTTTTTTTGAAGTTTTCCCTGGTTCATCCATTCAATGAGTGGCGGTGCCCACACGGCAAAGGTCTTCCCGGTTCCGGTGGGTGCGTGGATCAATCCGCTTTTCCCCTCGCCGTATGCCTGCCAGGTTTTTTTTTGGAATGGAAATGGTTTCCAACCCTGTGATTGAAAAAATTGGTTTACTTCAATGGTTCCAGGGTTCTCTCTGGCCGTTTTAGTTTGTTTTTTCAAAAGTCGGACCCTTTATCAGATCACCAAAGGGTGGTCTGTTTTTCTGAAAATGGGTCGGTTATGCCGGGGTCATCTTCACGGACGTGGTTTACCCGGGAACTTACCTGGTGTGCTAAGACGGTGTGCTGACATTGTGCATATTGGGATAATAAAAGATCGGGATTGGATTGTGGGGACATCCAATCCAGCCAATCTTCAGACCTGAGGATTACCGGCATGCGGTGGTGGATAGGAAGGATGTCGGGAGAAGCGGAATGAGTCAGTACTGCAAATGTTATGTTTGATCGATCCCCCTGCTTTGATTCATTCCAAATGCCCGCATTGCAAAAGAGTGTGGTCCAGCCAGGAAGTGAAAGTAAGGATATTTCTGAGTTTCGATTTTTTGCCATTCAAAATATCCGTCCGCGGGCACGAGGCAACGGCGGTGAAGAATGGAGTTTTGAAAAACAGGCTTCTCAAGTACCGTTTCAATTCGGGCGTTGATCGGACTAGGATGATTTACTGTTGGTTGGCTTGCAGGATCCAACCCCCATTTTGCCAATGTCCATTCCCGTGAATTCTCCCGTTGGATCGAAATGGGGTGTTCCTGTCCGGGTGCACGATTATAACTGACAGACTGTGGGGGAGTGGGGAGTGAACAGTGGGAAGGAAGGGCTTTTTTTTGAGCCCATGAATAACGACCGCACATAAATTAGAAATCTAAAATGATTTTACTTTTTCGGTTCGGTACATAGTGCGGCAATTGGCTGTGACCGCTCGTCCTGTTCATCCGCCTGAAAAAGTTTGTGAATTTGAAAACCCGCCCGATAGGGAAAACCTTTGTCTTTAATCCATTGAGTGATGGAGGACAGAACTGAATGTTTACCAGATTGGGACCATTCGGGGTGCAGCCAGGTGGGGGCATTATACTGGGTTATATTTAATTTTTCAGACCAGTATTGAATACTGTTTTCGTCCTCCACGATAATTTTAAATTCATCGGCAAGGCGAAGGTTTTCCTCCAAGGGTAGGGCCAGAATTTTGGGGCTGAGTGTAACCCAAGCCATCTCTCCCTTAATAGGGAAGGCTCCACAGGTTTCAATATGAACGGGAAGGTTACGGATGTTTAATTCGTAGGTAAGGTCATGTAAATTATGAATGGCGGGTTCGCCGCCAGTTATAATGACGATCTCACAGCCGGAACTGAACGCTTCTTCTGCAAGCTCGCGTGGGGATAACCGGTCGACATTGTCCGGTTTGTGGTCGGGGTGCCAGGTGCCAGCAGAGTCGCACCATGGACAGTGAACGGGGCAACCATGAAGGCGGATAAAGAAAGCGGATTTTCCCATATGTACACCCTCGCCCTGCCAAGAGTGGAATCGTTCATAGACGGGAAGCTCACTCACCCTTTTTTTCGGGTTCAAATGTGGCTGAATTGCGGGAATCTTCCTCGACATGAATTTTTTGTATCCAAGCACGGTCTTTAGTCTTCTCTTTCACCATTGCTTCAAATACAGAAAAAAGATGCCGTGCAATTCCTTCACAGGAAGCCTGTTCAATTGTAATAATTTTCAAAAGACCGGATTGATCGAGTGCACGAATTTCATCAATTCGGGGATCGGAATTACAGACAATTGTGCCATGGTCCAGATGTTCATCAATCCAATCCGCGATGTAATGGAGTTCGCCAAAATCGACTACAAATCCATTGGAGTCGAGTTCTGTTGCACAAAAGGTAAGGGTGATAGACCAGCTATGTCCATGTAGCCGGGAGCAACGCCCCGAGTGGTTGGGTTGGCGATGGGACAAGGGAATGTCCCGGTATATTTTGCTACAAGTTAACATGACTGAAAAGATTACTCTTTATATTCTGTTGGGTCCAAAAGACCAACTAATTCAAAAGCCTCTTTTCTTTCGACGCAAGTTCCGCATTTTCCACAATGAAATTCCCCGCCGGCGTAACAGGACCAGGTTTTTTCAAACGGGACAGCTAATTCCTTTCCCCGCCTGACGAGATCTTCTTTACTCCATTTTACAAAGGGGCGGTGGAGTGTGATTTCACTCCAGTCCGCCAGTTTCAAAGTGCGGTCGAGGGCATCGGCAAATTCGGGTCGGCAGTCCGGGTAAATGGTATGGTCGCCTGCATGTGCGGCATAGGCAACGGTGTTAAATTGGAGAGAAATTGCATGCCCCGCGGCAAGGGAAAGCAGGATCATGTTGCGGTTGGGCACTACGGTTGCCTTCATTGATTCTTCGGCATAATGCCCTTCGGGTAATGAGATGGAGGTATCGGTTAAGGCACTTCCTCCGAGTAATTCAGCCAACATGGGTAATTTCAGAATGGTATGGGGCAGACCGAGGGACACAGCAATTTGAGTGCTTGCGGACAGTTCTTTTTGATGTCTTTGCCCATAGTCGATGGAGAGAAGTTTTAGTTCCGCATTTTCGTGAAGTAAATGATAGGTGAGAACGGTGGAATCAAGTCCTCCGGAAAATAGAACAACTGCTTTCATGGTAATAAATTGAAAATGTGGTTGGTAAAACAAAAAGTCATTTTTTCAATTTTGATCTTAAATCGGGGCGAGGAAATATGGTTCTGTGGAGATGGAAAATACGAAACAATTCTTGGATCGGGGTGGGGTGGTCGTCTACGCGCAGATCACGAAATCGGTCGTTCAGTCCACCATATCCCCAACCCGCTCGAACGACCAAAAGAGCAGCAGACTGTTTGCCCCTTTTATCCCCGCCGGCAGTTTGCCCGGCTTCCAATGCTTTCAGTAATCGTATGGAGAGAGAACCAGTGCTTGCATTAAAGCTACTTGCCATTGCTTCAATTACCTGAGGGCCTGCCAGCAGATTACCCTGCACTGAAAAATGGTCTCCCGTTTTCCCGCCTGCCCAGTCCAGGCATTCGGAACCGGTGTAATGGGAAGGCTTACCGATTGGTCCAATTACGGCCAGTTGTCTTTTATTTCGTAGTGGGTCTGAACTGGTTAAAATTTCAATGACTTTGGTGGGGTTCTTTCCGCTTGCTAAAAGGTCAATTCCCTGGGGACCGTAGAGAACATTCCCCCATGCCTGGGAGGCGATCGCCCCGACTCCTGCTGATGCATACGGAACCACTCCGCCCACCGCAATGAATTTAGATTGAACCGCAATTCCGAGTTCGCCTGTTTTTGGGTCTCGGGCGATGATTGAAAATGTTGAGATGGGGAGGGGGGGGAGCCGGGTTTTGCCATGGGAGAGGGCAGAAATTACCAGGAAAGCAATGAACGACTTAAAAAACATATTATTTTATTACAACTCGATCCGTTTTTTTTCAATTACATTGAGACAAAACAGTCACTGTAATGATTTTTGATTTATTGAAGTACTCTTGACTTAGGTAGAATCGATTGAAACGCTTGATTATAGATGAATTGACATATTTAAATCACTCATCCATAAAGCTACCTTTGCATCAAATCTTGGGGGTGTAACTCAGTTGGTAGAGTAGCGGACTCTTAATCCGTTTGTCGGGGGTTCGAGCCCCCCCGCCCCTACGATTTAAAAATGGCTTCG
>JABGUO010000371.1 GCA_018646565.1 Opitutia bacterium
CTGTACTTGCCCCCGGAATACGGCCCCGCTGCTCGATGATCGCCCATTTTTTCAAGAGCTTCATCTGCGTAGCCATCATCCCCAACGGGTCCATTATCCGAACAGAATACGATCATGGTGTCTTTTTCCAGACCCTCTTTTTTAAGATATTTTACGATTTCTCCCACACACCAGTCGAGTTGTACGATCACATCTCCACGGTAACTCATCCCAGATTTTCCACGAAAGCGTTCATGTGGGATTCTCGGTACATGCAAATCATGAGAAGCAAAGAAGAGAAAGAACGGATCCTTCTTATTTTTCCCTATCCACTCCTTTGATTTTTCAACCCATTTATCGGGGAGGTCTTCATCCCTGAAGCGGGCAGCATGACCACCAGTATAATACCCGATACGGCTGATGCCATTGTGAATGGTGTGGTTGTGTCCATGAGTCCAATCCATTTTCAAGGTGTCCCGATGAGTTACTCCAGTTGGGTGATCATCGCTTGGTTTCTTCATGCCTACCCAGAGAGGATCTTTGGGATCGAGGTTGAGAACCCGGTGGTTTTCCACATAGACCTGAGGTACCCGGTCATTGGTAGTGGGAAGCAGAAAATTGTAATCAAATCCGATTTCACGGGGACCGGGCTTTAGTTGTTCGTTCCATTGAGGACCGACTTTCGGTTCACCGAGTCCAAGGTGCCACTTGCCGACCACTGCTGTTTTGTATCCCGCTTGTTTGAACATATCGGGAAGGGTGTAGGTGTCTTCGGGAATAATGAGCGGCGAACTGGGTGGTGCAATACCGGTGTTCTTTCCACGAAAAGCATAGGTTCCAGTCAGAAAAGAATAACGGGTTGGCGTACAGGTGGAGGCTGAGCAGTAACCACTGGTAAACTTCAATCCTTGCTTCGCTAGTTTATCGATATTCGGAGTTTTTAGATTTTTGGGCTTGGCTCCGTAGCAACCAAGGTCTCCATAGCCTAAGTCATCAGCCATGATGACGATTACATTTGGTTTTTTTGCAACTGCAGTGAGTGCGAGTAATACTGAGATAGAGACAAATATGGATAAAGTAAATTTTTTCATTTCGATATGCGGTAGTTGCTAAAAATTAGTTAACTAGGAATTTATTGTAGGGGTTGCTTTTGTTTTTATGGATAATTACCATAATTTTTGCTTTAATTTTGGTCAAGAAGTCACTTGCTTTTGATGAAGAAAGATATGCTGGGCATCCCTTTTTTTCAAAGACTTGCAAATGCTGAAATGATTTATTGTTATTAAGCAATTCTATGACATTTGCTTTAATTCCATTTTTTATTTCTCTCGCTTGTCTCTTTTGGTGGCGATCAGTCGTCCTGTTCAAACGGACTGTTGAGGATGTTCCGACTTCCAAGGTTAAGGGAGTGTTTTTCGGATTAAATGAGGTTAAAGGTTCAGTCATGTCGGATGCCCCGTTGCAAACTTACCTTACCGAGAAGCCGAGTGTATGGTATGAATGGAGTATTTCAGAGCATTGGAAGAAAACGGAACGCTACAGGGACAAGGATGGGAATCAAAAGACCCGTACCAAAAGTGGCTGGCGGAAGGTTGATTCAGGAGGGAGTTTTCAATCATTCTTTCTAAAGGATGATACGGGTGAGTTACTCATCGAACCGGAAGGTGCAAAGGTTGATGCTCCATCCACTATGTCTTCCAGTTGCAGTCCGACGGATCCTTTCTACTACGAAAAGGGACCTGACCGAGCGATTGCGAATTCAACCCATCGGAGAAGGTTTTCAGAGCGCTCTCTGACTCCCAATGACGAACTTTACATTCTTGGTCCGGCCAAATTGAGGCAAGAGGTTGCTAAGCCAATGATTGCCCAAAGCAAGGAGGCCAAGTATTATTTCATTTCGACCAAGTCCGAGACTCAGATTATCCGATCGAAGAATGTTTGGGCTTTTATTATTATTATCTTTTCCTTCGTAACCGCTTTAGTTGTTCCCGTAGTCGCGATTTCGGTTGAGACTGGAGTAGAACCCCAAGAAGTCATGCTTGAGAACCCTGGTTGGATCTTTGTGTCGGGTCTTATCTTTCTTGCAGTTGCCAGTCTTTTTTACCTCACGATATTGTATAATGGTTTGATCCGGGTGCGTAATCGTCTCATCCATGCTATGGGTCTCATTGAAATTCAATTGAAGCGCCGTCACGACTTGATACCCAGCTTACTAAAATGTGTAAAGGGAATCGCGTCATACGAAACTGAAGTGCAGGAACTCGTTGCATCCTATCGTTCTTTGGGGGCGAACGAAACGAGTCGTGAACCAGGCGAGATTGCTGAGAAAATCAACCAAGGAGCAGGTTTCGTTCGTGGTTTGTTTGTTTTGTCTGAAAATTACCCTGATTTGAGTGCGGATCAA
>JABGUO010000372.1 GCA_018646565.1 Opitutia bacterium
AATTAAAAAACGGTCGCCATTAAGCGAATGAAAAGTGGTCGGATGAAATTGGATAAACTCTAGGTTCATCATAGACAATCCTGCACGGGAGGCCATTGCCACTCCATCACCAGTTGCAATCGATGGATTTGTGGTGTAAAGATAAGTCTGTCCCGCTCCTCCGGTGGCTAACAATACCGCGGGGGATGAGATGGTTTGGACCTGCTTATCCACTCCGTCATAAAAATAAAGTCCAAGGACACGATCCTCCTTTCCTTCAACTTTGACACCAAGTTTTCGTACTTTCTTGGCTGTGATTAAATCAATCGCAAAATAGTGTTCAAATAAATCAACCCCCTCTTTGGCAATTGCAGTAAGTAGGGCATCTTCAATCGCTTTTCCAGTGACATCTTTTACATGAAGAACCCGTCTTTTACTATGCCCGCCTTCTTTCCCAAGAGAAATTCGTCCATCCCCCAAGCTTGAAAATGAGACTCCCAAGTCAACTAAATCTTGAATTCGGTCGGGTCCTTCCTTCAAGATTTCGCGCACCACTTCCGGGTCACAAAGTCCATCGCCCGCTTCCAATGTATCTTCCACATGTTTGTCCAAGTCGTCCCCCGCAGAAGTAACCGCGGCAATCCCGCCCTGTGCATAATTTGTGTTGGATTCGGCTTTATCTTTCTTGGTAAAAATCGCCACCCGGTAACCAGCCTTTGCCACATTTAAGGCAAAACTCAACCCTGCAATTCCACTCCCTACAATGATCAAGTCATATTCACTTTTTGGTTTCATGTTGTATTGTAAATTTACAAAATTAAATTATCAATTAGTCGAACCTTATCAATCCATACGGCCAAAACAATCATCGATTGATTCGATATAATCTCATCCATTGGTTCCAATGTATTACGATCGACTATTTCTACATAATCCAGTCGTATCGACTGTGCTTGGCGAAGAGTAGAGATAACCGCTTGCGTAATGCTATCCGAATTCAAAACTCCCTGTCCCACTAATTCTTGTCCGGCTCGAAGTGACCGGTTTATAAATAATGCATCGCTTCTTTGCTCACTGGTAAGATAAGAATTGCGAGAACTCATTGCTAATCCGTCATTCTCACGAAAGATATCACCCACGACTACCTCGATGGGAAAATTTAAGTCCTCTATCATTCTCTTTAACACAACGACTTGCTGAGCATCCTTTTGTCCAAGGGCCACAGTGTGCGGTTGGCAAATATTGAATAGTTTCGCACAGATTGTAGTAACTCCCTGAAAATGAGAGTGTCGGGTTTTTCCACATAATCCCTGCGATACAATCTCTTCCTGAATCAATGTCGAATGCCCTTTTCGATACATCTCAACTCCTTTTGGAATAAAGACAATATCGACTCCCCGTTCTTGGCATAATTTCATGTCGCCGTCCAAGTCTCTGGGATATTTTTCGAGGTCCTCTCCCTTTCCAAATTGAATAGGGTTCACAAAAATTGAAAGAATTACTGTATCAGTCTGTTCCTTTAATAAATTAACTAAGGAGAGATGACCTTCATGCAGGTAGCCCATTGTGGGAACAAAGCCAATTTTCCCTCCTTCCTTCCTCAGCTTTTCACTGAGGGATTGCATTTCATCAATTGAATGAATGATGTGCATGGGGTAAATTTAATAGGACTTCGCCATTACAACCCGTCCAGGGCTTGGATTACCACTAAAAATACAAGTGCCTACCTCGTCCGAATTTTCTGGAATACAACGAATAGTAACTTTCAAGTCATTTTTAATCTGTTCTTCCCACTTGGGGTCACGATCCCAATGAACATAAGCAAATCCACCATGTATCTCCGCTTTTTGATTCGGGGTGGGAGTGAAAAATTCATAGAATTCATTTTTGTCGTTTATGACCCGAGAATGTTTTTCACGAAAATCTAATGCTCGTTGAAAAAGAGTATTTTGAATATCTTCGAGGATCTGAGGAACTTGCTCCACAAATTGATCGAGGTTCATGCCCTCTCTTTTGGAACCACCATCCCTTCGTCCCACGAAAACTGTATTATTTTCTAAATCACGGGGACCGATTTCTACGGTAAGTGGAATTCCCTTCTTGACCCATTGCCAGTACTTCTCGCCACCCCGCAAGTCACGATCATCGCGTTCCACCCGGATCGAACTCCCGGCAAAATCTAAACTCTTAAGCTTTTCCTCCAATGACTTACAGGCTTCTAAAACCAATTCTCGGGTGTCTTCTTTTGGAGTGACAGGCAATAATACAATTTGGGTAGGTGCTACTTTGGGTGGGACAATCAAACCATCATCATCCGAGTGAGTCATGATCATTCCGCCGATCAGTCGAGTGGAGACTCCCCAGGAGGTCGTCCAGCCAAATTCCTCTTTTCCCTCGATCCCTTGAAATTTGATTCCGCATGCCTTGGAAAAGTTTTGACCCAAGAAGTGAGAGGTTCCAGCTTGTAAGGCCTTTCGATCCTGCATCATTGCTTCGATGCACAGAGTGGATTCGGCACCAGGAAAACGCTCCGCTTCGGTCTTCTCTCCTTGAAGCACTGGCATCGCAAGCCATTCTTCTGCAAATGTGGCATAGGTCTTGAGCATTAACCGGGTCTCTTCAATTGCCTCCTCTGCAGTGGCATGAACGGTATGCCCTTCCTGCCAAAGAAACTCAGCAGTCCGAAGGAATAAACGGGGACGCATCTCCCACCTCACCACATTGGCCCACTGGTTAATCAGTAAGGGAAGATCGCGGTAAGACTGGACCCACCGAGCAAAGAGCTCCCCAATTATTGTTTCTGAGGTGGGTCGAACAATTAACGGTTCCTCTAATTCACCGGCGGGTTGTAAAACGCCATTCTCATCGGCTTCAAGCCGGGAATGAGTAACCACGGCACATTCCTTTGCAAAGCCGTCAATATGTTCCGCTTCTCTCTGCAAAAAGCTTTTGGGTATGAAGAGCGGGAAATATGCATTCTTGTGTCCTGTTGCCTTAAACATTCCATCCAGTACATCTCTGATGTTTTCCCATATGCCATAGCCCCATGGTTTAATCACCATACAACCACGCACGGGTGTATTCTCAGCTAAATCAGCTGCTTTCACTACTTGTTGGTACCATTCGGGATAATCTTCTTCCCGAGTAGGCGAGATCGCGTTGCGAGGTTTTGCCATGATTTAAAAAATAACATATAAGAAAATTATCTAAAAGCGAGTCACTATCCATATAATGCAATTCTTTTACGCAAAGGATTTTGACATCTGCTCTACATAAGTCATTATTGCAATTTTTATCTTTTAAATACATCCCCTCATATTATGACTCATATTATCGAAGTACAC
>JABGUO010000373.1 GCA_018646565.1 Opitutia bacterium
TATACTTTACTCAGGGAATTCCAAATGGATTTTTTCGGCATACTGTCCCCGTAGTATTTCGGGAGAGTGGTCTATCTCTTGAGGATATTGCACTCTTCCTCCCCGCTCTTTATTTGCCCTGGGTGTTAAAATTCCTTTGGTCCATTGTCGTGGAACGTTTTCACTCCAAAAAACAAGGGAAGTACCGGTCCTGGATAATCCCGTTACAAATTCTCACCGCGGGTACGATGGTCGCATTAGCAAACTGGCAGTTCGGCACCTCCCTATCCATTTTCGTTCTCGGAGTTGCTCTTATTAATATTTTCAGCTCCGTGCAGGATGTATCGACCGATGGCTATGCGGTCAAAATTTTGAGTTACCAGGAGCGTGGATGGGGAAATGCCATACAAGTCGGCAGCTATTGGCTGGGATTTGTTGTCGGCGGGGGATTTATTTTAATGCTGATGAATTCACTTGGATGGAATTTTTTGTTGATCGCTATGGCTCTAATCACGCTTCTCGCCACCATTCCCCTGCTTTTAACTCGACCAGCTAAAAGAGCTCAAAAAGAAGAAGTTTCCCAAAGCCTAAACCAATCAATTGGATTATTGAATTTCTTACGACAACCAACTGTCTTTAAAATTCTCATCCTTGTGGCCGCCTTTCGAATGCTCGAGGGCTTTATTCGGTCGTTGGTACCCACCATGTTTAAAGACTGGGGAATGGAATTAAATGAAATTGGATTTACTCTTGGTATTGTTGCGCCCGGTGCCGCATTGTGCGGTGCCTTAGTTGCGGGCATTTTGGTGACTCGTTTGGGTCGCCTACATTCGTTACTCCTTTTGGGGAGCATGCAGATCTTATCCGCAGGAGGTTATATGTTTTTAAGTTCGACTGAATTAGTAGACAGTTCTCTGATTTTTCCTGTGGTAGTGGTCGATCATATGATTTCGGGAATGACCACCGTGGCCTTATTTTCATTAATGATGGACTGGAGCCGAAAAGAACATGGGGGTACCGATTATACCTGCATGGATTGTGTCGGAGTATTTGCGATGATGTTCGGAACTGGAATTAGTTACCTGATCGCTCATTATGGCGGCTACACGATGAGTTTTGGCTGTGCAATTCCACTTACTTTACTTTCCTTATTTATTGTTCGCACATTATTTGCTCAAATTCAGAAAGAAAATCACTGGAAGTCCTCACATTCAAATAACTGAATCACAAAAATTGGTTTAACTTTTCTACTGTTAAAAAACTGCTCTATTAAAAAGCGGGGTATTACTCATCTCCTCGTACTGTAAAAAACTAGTTGAGATAAGACTGTACCAATAAAGTCTGCAGACGACTGACCTCCACCGCTGAAGTCTTGGCAATAAATCCCCGGGCGTGTGCAAAATGAACATCCGTTTCCTCTGCCAATTCACTGAAATCAAGACGGGCATCATCATTAAATCGACGCATTCCGTACCCCACTCCCCGACTGTCCGGGGAAATAATGGCGAGTACCTCCTCTTCCAGACCAAGTGCCTTAACCTGATATCCAAGCACCCCGGAAGCATCTTCCGGTAGGCTGTCAATCCGGGGAAGGAATAAAGCTTTAAACTCGCTATCCCCCTTCTTTAAGTTCCAGACTTCCGTATATTGTGATGCCATGTCCAACCTGGATCGTAGATTGGTGATGAACTCGACCAGGTCTCTCCCAATCATCCGCATCACTTCCCAAATTGGTTCGCCTGGATGGTGTTCAGTTTGAGCGGCAAAATTCTTGAGTAAAGTAATATCAAGCGGAGAATTTAATTTCCCCAGAGTCTCACGATCCATTTCTAACCACTCCGCAGTATCTTTGGGCCCTCGACAATCAAACCACTCCGCCACTTCCAACCATGGACAAAACTCACGGGCATCTTCATAAATCCCCAGATGTTGAAGAACGAGAGACAATGCACAGGTAGGAATATGATCGCGGGGAAATTGGTGGTGGTCAAAATTCAGTCTCATTGACTCATGCTCCCCCCCCACATCCAGAACGGCAATGCTTTGATCAGCCAGGTCTGAGTCAGTCGGTTCCCGTCGAAAAATAGAAACCGGATTATCGTGTAAAAGTACAGAGCAGGCCAGAAAGTCATCCTTGTGCGCCCCGCCCGGGTGTGTGATTATGGAAGAAATCATAGGGTGACAACGTGAAGAACAAACGGGGAATGTCGAATCGAAAATGGTATATTTCCCGGCTTCGCCTTCACGGACGATCCAAGATATCATGATGATCAAAGATCTACTTGTCCCATTCTCCAACTTACTCTATACTAATTCGCTTCGGTCATAATAGGGTGACCCCGGCGTGGTGGTTGGAAATGGTAAAGGTTTCACAATGTGAAAAGCCTCCACATTTTTGATTTCGTTTCGGTTTTCATCAATCTCATTATCTTATCAACTAAATCCTTTTAAAAGTGTTCAATTTAATCTATCGAAAATTCGGGAATCGTGTCCAAGCCAAGGACGATGTCCTTTCTGGTCTGACTGTTGCTCTTGCACTCGTACCCGAAGCAGTGGCCTTCGCCATTATTGCCGGAGTTACTCCAATCATTGGCTTGTACGCCGCTTTTATTATCTGCCTGGTCACGGCAGTGATAGGAGGAAGACCTGGCATGATCTCTGGTGCTACCGGGGCACTCGCGGTAATCATGGTCTCACTCGTTATCCTCGGGAATGAGAAAGGGGAAGCGCTTGGGCTTGGTCCGGACATGGGCACTCAGTATTTATTTGCCACCGTTATTCTAATGGGAATCATTCAACTCGGCTGCGGTGTTCTTAAACTCGGTCGCTTTGTGCGACTTATTCCCCAACCCGTCATGTTTGGCTTTGTCAACGGATTAGCCATTGTGATTTTCGAAGCTCAATTCCCCATGTTTACGGAAAGCCCGACCACTCCGGGTTCTTCCTGGTTGGTTGGAAATGACATGTACCTCATGCTTGGACTCGTCTTCCTGACCATGGGAATCATCCACTTTTTACCCAAGCTTACCACTCAGTTACCCTCCTCTTTGGTCGCGATTGTTTCCATTAGTTGTCTCGTGATTGGATTAAACCTGGATACTCTGGTCGTAAAGGATATGGCGTCTATTGGGGGTGCACTGCCCAGTTTGGTTACCTTTACTATTCCATTCAATTGGGAGACTCTTCAATTCATTGCCCCCTTTGCCTTCATTCTTGCCGCCGTGGGACTGATCGAATCTCTAATGACTCTTACTCTCATTGACGAACTGACTGAAACTCGTGGCAACAGTACCCGCGAATGTCTTGGGCAAGGAGCAGCTAATGTGATCACTGGGTTCTTTGGTGGAATGGGTGGTTGTGCAATGATTGGCCAAAGTATTATTAATATTCGCTCCGGCGGACGGGGTCGATTGTCTGGAATTGCCGCAGGTATTTTCCTCCTTTGCTTTATTCTTTTTGCCAGTTCCTTAATTGAACGAATTCCCCTCGCCGCTCTGACCGGAGTAATGTTCATGGTGGTAATTGGAACTTTTGAATGGAGTAGCCTTAGGATTCTCAGAAAAATTCCAAAAACCGATGCATTCGTAATTATTTTAGTATCCGCAATTACTGTGATTAGTCATAACCTTGCCTTGGCGGTGATTACTGGAGTGATCGTTTCCGCCCTTGGATTTGCATGGAAGTCCGCGCAGCATATACACCGATCGAATGAAATACGAAAGGATGGTACAAAAGTTTATTTCTTACACGGCCCTCTCTTTTTTGGTTCAATTACCGATTTTACTCAGGGATTCGATCCAGCGGTGGATCCCGATGAAGTGATTGTGGATATGATGGACTCAAGGGTGTGGGATCATTCTGGATTGGAAGCGATTCATAAACTGGGTGCTCGATATAAAGCCGCAGGAAAGTCCATTAAATTACAGCACATAAGCCGTAACTGTAGTGCACTCCTCAAAAAGGCGGGAAGTATGATTGATGTAATTGTACTTCCTGATGATCCAAGCTACCATGTTGCCAACTTGATCAAGTCGGATCGAATGCCTTCTGCACGGTCTTAACTCTCGGCTAAAGATAGGCACTCGCCTACTCAATTAAGACCAATCAAACGAATTTAGCTTTAAATCCCCCGTATTGTTTCCCCATGCTTCATGGTTACGAAGCATTGAGGGTCCAAGTTCTTCGCCTCCACTGCCTTCCTTAATCGTTCAGGCGGTTCATTCATCGGTTCATCCGTCAAATCCAGGAATGTTCCCCAGTGCATCCCGATCGACCGTTTGCTCGCCACATCGAGGTGAATTTGAACGGCCTCTTCCGGAGTACAGTGCATATCCTTCATAAACCAACGGGGTGCATAAGCCCCAATGGGGATAAGTGAAAGATCCATCCTTCCAAATTTTCTCCCGATATCTAAAAAGTCTTGGGAATATCCCGTATCCCCCGCAAAAAAAAGCTTTTGTTGCGGAGTTTCAATTACCCAACCCGCCCAGAGTACCCGATTAGTATCCCCCAATGTCCGCCGACTCCAGTGTTGAACCGGAACGGCATTCAGTGTCCAATCCCCTACTTGATGACTTCCCCACCAATCTAACTCCATTACTCCTTCACTAATTCCAATTTTTTTAAACCAGGCCTTCATTCCAAGAGGAACTACAAAGACGGGCGGACTTTTCTTTTGCCGGGCAACAAGGCCGAGCACAGACTTCTTGTCTAAATGATCATAATGATTATGCGAAATTACCACTATATCGATAAGGGGCAGATCTTCTAGGGAAATAGCAGGAAGCAGAACACGCTTGGGACCTGCAAAACCAACGGGAGATGCACGGTTTGTTAAATGCGGGTCCGTAATCAGGTTTACTCCCATGTGCTGCCAAAGAAAAGTCGAATGCCCAATCCAGGTCAGCGTGGACTCGCTTCGATTAGTCTGCAAAAAGGAAATATCTGGTTTATCTTTTTCAAACTCTATTGGTTCCTGAGGCTTTCGGGTGACACGCCAACGGAGGACATCTAATAAACTCTTAGTCATTATTTTTTCAGATAAATAATTATTCTTAAAACCATTCTCGGTATGATGAATTGGCTTTTTTTTAGAAAGACGATTTGGTGTGGCACAGCCAAAAAGAAAAACCAAACACAAAACTAATCGTGCAATTACTTGCATGAATATTTAATCCACTAAATAGGGTTACTATCGAGGAAAAAATTCGTAATGATCAGCCTGTTTACCATCAAGCAGGATAACCTCGTAA
>JABGUO010000057.1 GCA_018646565.1 Opitutia bacterium
CCCAATCGGTGCACAGTTGACCTGGACCGAAGAACAATTCCGGGAGAAAGTATTGATTCTGTAATCAAAGAGCTCAAAGATTTATTTAGACCACTTGGTAATAGAGCTCCAAAATTTAAGGTATCACGAAGCGTGCCTTGCCCACCGCTTCACACCGACTCATCCATACCAAATGTTCAAATGCTCTTAAAAAAAGCAGGGCGAAGAAAAGCCTGCGGTGTCCCCTATTTCACAGATGCATCTCCCCTTTCAGCAGGTGGCACCCCATCAGTCGTTTTTGGCCCAGGGAATATAGCTCAGGCTCACGCTGAAAATGAATGGGTTGATCTTCATCAAGTCGAACGAGCTTACTCGATCATTCTTAATTTCCTAAAGGAGTTACCCTGATTTCCCTGTAACTTTTGTCGGGCTTTCAGGTTTATTCTTCTATCCCAAATTGAATCTAGGCTTGTCAAATCAAGGCACCTTTATCCATAGTTTACACCTGTTACCTTTAGAAACATAGCAAACCAAATACGAAACATACGAAAAAGTTATGAATCCAGCCCAGCCCGATCTCCCCAACCCCCTTTCGCGCCGCCATTTTCTTGGCACCTCCGGAAAAGCCGCCATTGGTGGTGCCCTTGCTGGAATGATATTGCCCACGGTCTACGGACAAAGTGGTTCGACTAAAAAAATTGCCCTTATCGGATGTGGGGGGCGTGGTACCGGTGCCGTTGCCAATGCGATCGACGCCTCCGGTCCATACTGCCAATTAAAACTTCATGCGATGGCAGATGTTTTTGAATGGAGAGTTAAGAATAGCTACAAAGGACTAGAACAGCGCTACAAAGACAACCTGGATGTTCCTGAGGATCGTCAATTCGTTGGCTTTAATGGCTTCAAAAAAGCCATGGATTGCTTGGATCCGGGAGATATTGCCATCTTTGCCTCTCCCTGTGCTTTTCGTCGCCCACACTACGAATATGCAATTCAAAAGAAACTCAATGTGTTCATGGAAAAACCGGTTACTCCGGATGGTCCATCCTCCAAAAAGATTTTAAATGTTAACGAAGAGGCCAAAAAACTTAATCTTAAAGTTGGCGTCGGATTAATGTGTCGTCACAGTGAAGCCCGACTCGAATTAAAAGACCGCATCGACAATGGTGAACTAGGCGAATTGCTTTCGCTTAAGGCAGTTCGCATGCAAGGACGCCTGATCGGATGGGATAAGAAAAAAGAGGAAACCAAAGATAAGGACATCAGCGACTTGATGTACCAAATCAAAAACTTCCACGGTTTTCTTTGGTTGAGTGGTGGCGTTTACAGCGACTTTAATATCCACAATATCGATGAATGTTGCTGGATGAAAGGAATGTGGCCAGTAAAGGCAATGGGACTTGGTGGTCGTCATTATCGTGGAGATGAGATCGACCAGAACTTAGACAGTTATTCGGTGGAGTATACTTTCCCTGACGATACTAAACTTTATTTCCAAGGTCGAAGTATGAACAAGTGCTACGAAGAATTTGCCAGTCATGCCCATGGAACCAAAGGATATGCCTTAATTTCCGGCCCCGGTGGTCATGCCTCGAAGGCCAGAATCCATAAAGGCCAAGGTCCAAAAAGCGAATTATCCTGGATGTTTGGTGCCGAAAATGGTGGTCGTCCGCGCCGTGAGAATAGTGCCTATGTAGACGAATGGGATCACTTACTTGATGCTATCGTAAACGATAAACCATATAACGAAGTTGAAAGAGGTGTAGCCGCTAGTGTCGTAACCTCAATGGGTCGAATGGCTACTCATTTGGGCCGCGAAGTGACCTATGATGAAATGCTTAACTGCTCTCATGATTTCTGTGCGGGGATCGATGAAATTTCCGGTGAGAACTCGGCCTCTCCACTTTTGGCCAATGCAGACGGGAGTTACGCAATCCCCCAGCCCGGCATGCTTAAAACAGAGTACTAATTCTTCTTCTTTTTCAATCATTCTGAAGGGGGCAGCATTAGCTTGCTCACACTCGTGTAGCTTTGGTGCGAATAAGTTTTATAAGGTAATTAATCTTAACTTATTTCTTCATAGGCAAGTGGTTAGGAGAACTCTTCCACTCGGTGCCTTTGGGCATCATGAATCTCAGTTGACCAAGTTGTCCCCATTGACCTAAATCGAATTATCCAAGGAAGTTTTGGGGTAGGCTTTCTTGGCTTTAGGCCCGTTCTCGGTTACCGAGGACGGGCCGTTTTTTTGCTCCTTTACTCGGTACTGGTTTCCAATCGAAGCAAATGATCGACCATACATTTCATAGCCAAGGGAGGAATCGACTCACCAATAACTTCCCTGACAAGCCTGGTAGAAAAAGATTGTGATTCATCCCACTTACCCAGTGGAACCCCACTAAAATCATAGTTCTTCTTCCATTGTTCATGATCCAAAGTTGATAGGCGCAAGATCTCTCTTA
>JABGUO010000374.1 GCA_018646565.1 Opitutia bacterium
TATGCTCCTCGCTCTCCTCCTTTACGACTCCACCATCCCCTTCCTCCTATACTCCGGATGCCTGCTCATGCTCACCATGCTTGGTGCCGCAATTACCCATGTTATCATTGGAGATTATAAACAAATTATCGGCAACCTCCTGCTCCTCGCCATTATTTACCAAGTCACCTTCCCAATCTGGATATAATTTTTATTCTTTCCATTTTGAAAGCCGCAATGGCATCCGATGGTACTTTCGAAGAAGTTTGAGATTGAACGAATTGCCTTAACGTTGTGCTTGTGACCGACGGGGTTGGTAGATGTTATAGCTACAATGTTGCAAATATCTTCCAGAGTATCCATCCCGTTGCGGGAGATTCAGTTACAGGCAGTTCGTTCGCAGGGGGCCGGTGGGCAAAATGTAAACAAGGTATCCACGGCGGTACATTTATTCTTCGATATTCGTGCATCTTCTTTACCTGTGGTTTATAAGGAGCGATTATTAAACAAAAAAGACCGAAGGATCAGTCCGGGGGGCATCGTAATTATCAAGTCCCAGGAGGCACGTACTCAGGAGACCAACCGGGAAAAAGCACTCGCCCGATTGAAGGAGTTAATCAAGGAAGTGATGCAGGTTCGCAAGTCCCGGCGGGCAACTGCTCCCACTCGCGGTTCCAAGGAACGCCGTTTGCAGGCAAAAGAAACGCGCTCCAAAACGAAGAACTTCAGGCGTCGTCCCGGTATGGACGATTAAACAGACAGAAAAATAATGAAATTAGATACATACGAAAAAGAACTTTTAAAATTAGATGATGCTGGGCAAATTTCAGTCCAGTCTCCAGATCCTAAAGAAAAAGAGGCCCTGATCGCGGCTGCCCGTGAAACCTTACAGAAAGATAAACGAATCAATATCCGTATGTCCGGTCGCGATCTGCTCTCCCTTAAGAGAAAAGCCAATCGCTTTGGCATGCCTTATCAAACCTTAATCTCCAGTATTCTGCATCAATATGTATCCGGAGATCTTAAGCCCGTGGAAATCGAGGAAGACCCATCGAAGTATTCCCGTAGGGAAAAATAGTCACACCTCTCTTTTCCAACTTCAATCTTTCCACTCCCGTTTTACCCATCAATTTTCACCCTTTACCACTCAGCCTTCCTATCTCGTCCCACTTCTGAATGTATTAAGTTTGTCGGTTGATGTGTTTCTGACAGTTGGAAATTAGTTGGCTGAAGTTATTGCTTTTAATTTCATTATGAACTCTCTCCAAGAAGTAGTGTACGGTAATTTTCATGAATAAACAGTATGGTACGGCCCACTTTTTCTTCTATTAGAACCCCTTCTTCTACTAGTTTTTTCAAATACAAAGATGCGGACTGCCGCTTGGCAATTCCCGCATTCACCAGATCCGCTATCTGGCAATACGGTTGCTCGAAAAGCACATCGAGTAATTCACTTGAGTAAATTTTCGGTATGTTCTTCTTTAATTTATCTTTGACTTGCTCCCGGTATGCACGGATCTCACGAATCTTTTGATTGGTCCACTGTGCAGATTCCTCCACCACTTCGAGCATGAACAAAATCCACGACTCCCAATTTTGCTCAAATGTGACTGCACGCAAGCGTTCGTAGTAGTCCGCTTTCCTACGGATAATTCCGCGACTGTGATAAAGAATAGGGGAGGAGAGCAAACCTGCCTGTACCAGATAAAGGAGATTGAGTATCCGACCAGTTCGCCCATTCCCATCTGCGAACGGATGAATGGCTTCAAATTGGTAATGAGCCACCGCCATCACCACCAAGGGATCCAAATTCGTTGGTTCATTGAGGAAACGCTCCCAGTTTGCCAGTTTTTCGCGGATCAAGGATTCTCCTTGTGGCGGAGTATAAATTACATCTCCCGTGGTTGCATTACCCAAGGCCGTACCAGGCTCTTTTCTCACCGCGATTGTACGCGACTTGATTACCGAGCATACCAGCTCCGCTGTAACGGTGGATAATGGACGATCGTCTAAACTTTGGTAACCTTTGTGCAGGGCAGCCCTATAATCCAAGGCCTCGCGGGTGGCTGCATCCGGTGACTGTTCCAACAGTGAACTGCGGAAAAGCTTGTCGGTAGTGGTAACAATATTTTCGATTTCCGAACTCGCCTGTGCTTCAAGTAAGGGAAGCACATTGATCAACAATGCCTTGTTAGGTAGAAAATCTCCTGCTTGTTCTAGTTCTGTCAACTGCGTCCTTGATCGTATGCATTGTTTAAGCACCGGCACAGTTTCTAATTCCCGCTTCGGTGGTAGAGGCGGAAGATCGTTAAAGGGAATCTTGGGGTTGCAGGACATGTCGATAAATATCAATTTTATAAACCTATTTCCAATTTATGTCGACGCCATCGACAGGTCAAGCCGTATATGTCGATAAAATCTAATTTTATCGACATATTGAAGTTAGGGCATCCTTTTCTAATTCCCTTCGATTTATAATCTTATTAATTTGAAAACCATTAAGTAATACTTTATGGTTTATGAATGAAAGTTGAACGACTTACTCAAATAAAGAAGTTGCTTGATCGGGCAGGTGAAATGCCAGACGAACTTGCCAAAAACCTCCACGAATGGTTTCGGGTTGAACTTACTTACACCAGTAACGCCCTCGAAGGAAACACCCTTACCCGCAGGGAGACTGCAATGGTGGTGGAAAAAGGAATCACCGTGGGCGGGAAGAGCCTGGTCGAGCACTTGGAGGCTACCAACCATGCACAA
>JABGUO010000375.1 GCA_018646565.1 Opitutia bacterium
GAAAAGTGGGCCCATGGTTTTTCGGCTTGGGAAAAAGCGAAAGGTAATAAATTGGATGCATTTTCTTACTACCTCGAAAAGAAGTTGTCGAAAAGTACAATTCTTCGTTCCTACGAACCATTGGCAAATAAAACCACAATAGGTGTGGGGGGAAGTGCACGATGGTACGCGGAACCAGCCCACTCGGAAGATCTGCGTTCCTTGGTGGAGGCATGTAAACTTTTTAATATCCCCCGTGCAATGATGGGGCGGGGATCCAATTTAATTGTACCCGATGATGGATTCGGCGGACTGGTCCTTCGCTTGCGTGGGAAATTTTGGAAAGAAATTACTTTCCGTGCCGAAGAATCTCTCGTGGTCGGTGCGGGTGCACGGTTAAATGAAATTTGTAGTTTTGCCTGCTTGAATGGCTTGAAAGGATTTGAATTTCTAGAAGGGATTCCCGGTACATTAGGAGGTGCATTGCGAATGAATGCAGGGGCAATGGGCTGGGAAACATTTGACCTTGTCGAATGGGTTTCCTTTCTATTACCGGACGGAAGTATTCGGGAAATCCTTGGTACCGACTTAAATGTGGGATATCGATATTGCCGGGAAGCATTTGACGGAATTGCACTGCGGGCCAAGCTCAAATCGGAAGGGAAGTCCGATCACAGGGCAATTCGTAAAGCCATTGAGAAATTGGCGAAGCGCCGGCGCTCGTCGCAGCCTCGGGAAGCAAGTGCGGGCTGTATTTTTCGTAACCCGGAAGATGTTTCCGCTGGTTTCCTTATTGAAGACAGTGGATTGAAGGGCGAACGGGAGGGCGGAGCAGTCATCTCCAACCAACACGCTAATTTTATTCTCAATCAAGGAGGTGCAACTGCCGATGAGGTAATTTCTTTAATCCAACGAGTTCGTGCGAGAATTAAAGAATCAAAAGGACTGATTCTTGAACCAGAAGTCACTCTGATGGGGAAATCATGGAATGAATATTTATCTTAGAAAGAAATGATTATGAGTAAAAATTTTAAGATTGTTGTATTAGCTGGCGGTGTTGGACCGGAGCGTGAGATTTCAAACCGTACTGGAAAAGCGCTTTCTGAAGCATTAAAGAAAAACTTTCAAGTTGAACTAATTGAATTAACCGAAGAGCAACTCCCCACTGGCATTAATCCGGAAGAGTGTATCGTTTTCCCTGCCATTCATGGTACTTTTGGAGAAGATGGCCGATTGCAAAAAATGCTGGAAGGCAGGGGAATCAATTATTCTGGAAGCGATTCCCAATCAAGCCGTCTGTGTATGGATAAGTTTGAGTCCAAAAAAGCAGTCGCCAAATCTGGGGTTCGAGTAGCTCCCGATGTTGTATTTCATCATCCAAGTGAAGTGAATATACCGGAAGTTCTTTCTTCTCTTGGTCAGGATTTAATTATTAAACCAACCGATCAGGGGAGCAGTGTTGCCTTGTATGTACTTCATGGGGAAGAAGAACTAAGGAACACGCTCAATCAAATCGATTCGGGGAATTGGATGGTGGAGAAGCGAATTTTTGGCCGGGAAGTTACAGTGGGCATCCTAGGGGACTGTTCCATGGGCATAGTCGAGGTTATTCCCAAAGGGGGAGTCTATGACTTTGAAAGGAAATATTCTTCGGGTTCCACAGAGTACCGGTACCCCGCCGTACTGGATTGTGAAATTGAGAACGAGGTAAAATCATTTGCACTTGATTCGTTTCGAGCCTGTGGATGCAGAGATTTTGCACGAGTCGACTTTATCATTTGTGAAGACGGGCATGCTCATTTTTTGGAGGTTAATACTTTACCCGGACTTACCGAAACAAGCTTACTGCCCAAAAGTGCCTCTTGTTCGGGGTATAATTTTGAACAACTATCCAATCAACTTCTTCTTCCTGCATTGGACCGCTTCAATGAACATGTTCTTCTCAGCGTGTAAAATTTACCATGACTAATAAAAAGAATAAAAATCAAGACGGACTTTCCGGGAACTGGAAAAAATTAGCCCCCAAATCTTCTCGTAAACCAGCGTCCAGAGCAGCATTTCGAAAAAGATTACTGGGTGTTACCAAGGTTTTTGCACTGATTGTAGTGCTATGCTTAGTGGGAATTGTAGTTCATTTTTTTCAAGAACGTAGCCAACCGCACTCGGGTCCCCTTGATATTACTGGTTCTGGTATGCCCGTTTCCAAATTGATGTTCGTGAGCGATGGGGTATTACACAAGAACTGGTTCCAAAATTGGTTCGGTCCATTACGAAATCGAACCCTTATGGATTTGGATATCGAAAAAATTCAAAAAGAATTAAAAAAAGAATCTCAAATCTCATTTGCCCGGGTAAGCAGGCAATTTCCTTCCACCCTCAAGATTGAATTGAAGGAAAAAAAGCCAATTTTACGTCTCTGTTTACGTTCCAAAACAAAAGGGGAACAAACATGGTTGGTTTCCTCGGATGGATCACTTTATCTCGGTACCTGCTACAGTAATGCCAGCCTGGTTCACCTTCCATTTTTGGATATAGACCCGTCTCTCCTTACTCCAAACCCAGAGGGGGAAGGCTATGCAAAATTGGAGGGCATCACTGCGGTCGCACCCCTCATGGAACTCGCTCGTCGGGAATATCCGGGATTTTATCAGAACTGGAAGATTATTTCCTATCAAAGACCCCATGATAGTGATCCTGGTGCACATATCCATATTAAGTCAGGAAAAGTTCGAAATTTACGATTTGCACCACAGGAATTTGCGGCTCAATTACGTCGTTTAAAATATCTTTTAATGGAATCCGATTTTCGAAGGACCCCCGTTATAGAATCAATTGATCTTTCCCATGACCGCTCGGTCTTTGCAAAACTAAACCCCTCGTAATTTTGGCCTCTAAGAACACAAAATTGAACCCGATCACAATATGAGTAAAATTATTGGTGCTGTAGAAATTGGAACTTCCAAAGCGAAAGCTCTTATTGGCGAGGTTGCAGAGAATGGAAGTTTAAATGTGGTGGGAATGGCTTCCCGTCCGAATGAGGGAATGCGAAAGGGAGAGATTGTTGACTTTCGAAAAGCCGCGGCTGCCGTTCACTCCGCCTTGGAGGATGCGGAAAAGATGTCCGGTACAACAGTGGATGAAGTGTACCTTGCACAGACTGGTTCTCATTTAAAAGGTCACATGCTCCGGGGTTCGGCATCGGTTGCCTCTTCAGATAACCGTGTGGATGTGGCGGATCTACAACGAGCTGCGGAAGAAGCTAAGCGTAGAAAACCAGATGATGGACGAA
>JABGUO010000376.1 GCA_018646565.1 Opitutia bacterium
GGGGATGGATGGGGCAATCAGTGAGGATACTTTTGATTTATCAAAGTGTGAGAGTGGGGACTCTGGGTTGTCGGAGATGATTTTGACTGATTGCACAAGTTCGCGAGGGCAAAAGCGTGTGGCAGTCTCAAAGAAAGCGGAGCCTTCCATATCGTAGGCAATCTCTGCTTGGTATTCAGTGGAAGGTTGATCGCAGGTATGGAGAACAGTTTTGGTTAATTGAGTCGAAAAAATGGGAGGAGGGTAGAAAGACTTTTGGGTAGTGCTGTCAGTACATTTAATAATTTGACAGGCGGTGCCTAGTGGAGCATTCCCATGACCTGCCAGCCCGAAGTTGAGCCAGGGGGTATGTTTATTAGGGGCAATTCCATGGAGGAATCCAATCGCGGTGGCTATATTTTGTTTACCCATTCCGGAAACCACTACTTGATGGGATTCATTTTTAAAAAGAGCGAAGGGGGAAACGAGTCTTTGTTTTTGAAGATCGAGATCTTCGATCAGAGGAATGGCTTCGGGGAGTAGGGCACAGACAAAATTCATCACGATGGGACCAGTGTCTTGGTGTGCTTGGCGAGTTGGTGAGAATAAAATTGCTTCAATTGATTAAATTCTTTGGCTTCTAGTTGTTTATCTCTCTTGGAAAATCCTTTGTTTAAAATATCAAGTTTTTGGATAAGAGTTTGGAAGATGAGAGGGATCAGGCTGGATTTTAGATTAGGGTTATCTAAGAGCTTTTGTAAGGATTGTACACGAAATCGATCCATTCCCCAATAGGTGGTGGAAAGTTGGTCTGAATGTCCGCCATGTTTTGTAACTAGTTTTCGATCGAGGTAGCCAATTTCGTATTGAAGTACTAAGCGGAGCCATAGGTCATAGTCTTCACAAACGGGAAGTTCTTCATCGAAGAAACCGATTTTTTCGAAGATTTTTTGGTGTATGACTACCGAGGATGGACAAATAATACAGCGGGCCAGGCTTTTGAGGAAAATATCTTGATTTGATTTGTTTAAATAAGCGGGGTGCGAGACAGATTTACCCCGCCGCATCCATGCTTCATCGGTGTGGCAAAATAAAAGGCCTAAGTTTTGTTGTAAGAATTGGTTTTGCTCTTCGAGTTTGGACGGGTGCCAAGTATCGTCAGAATCGAGTAGGGCAATCCATTCGCCCTTTGCCTGTTTGATTCCCTGGTTTCGGGCATGACTGACTCCATGATTGGACTGGCGAATCCATTGGACAGTGGGGAACTCGGTGGCAAGTGATTCGTGGCTTCTGTCGGTGGAACCATCATCAATGACTATTGTTTCAAGGGGGGGGAGAGTTTGTGCCTGGACGGAATAAAGGGCACGCCGAAGAAGGTGTAAGCGGTTGAGAGTGGGGAGGACCACTGAAACCTGCTGGGTGAGGGGATTGGGCGATGAGTTCACCGCTCTGCTATTGAAGTGGTAAAAGAATCAGAATACCCGAATCGGTACTTCAGTACCTTGGTATCCAGGGGCGGAAATAACTAGCTTTCCTTCGCCAATGGCACCGCCCTTAATGCGAATGTTTACCGTTTTATTTCCTGATGTTATGACCGCTTCTGGCATAATGACAGATTCGGGGATGTCGGTCTTCACTGAGATGTCTAAACCACCTTCCGGTGCCTCGTAATCAATTTTAAAGAGGAGGGTATTGGTATCACCCGATTTAATTTCTAGGGAGGTTGGGATCACCGCAAGAATACTCTCATCTATTCGAAAGTTTCCAATATCTAATGCTCCGTGTGGACCACCGATCAATTGTACTGCATAATCAATCCCGGAGGGAAGGGGTGGTATTGTGAAACGGAGTTCATTTTCGGATAAATAGCGGGTGGTGGTTTCTTTCTCTCCCATTGTGATGGAGTCGTATTTTGTAAAACCGCGGCCTTGTACTGCAATTTCAACCCCGACCGGGCCCCGGTAGGAAGCGAGATTGCCCACATAACGGTTTTCCAATCGAAAAACCAGTAAATCACTTTTGAGTTCTCTTGGAGAGGAATTACC
>JABGUO010000377.1 GCA_018646565.1 Opitutia bacterium
ATGCGCGGAGTCGGTATTGTTTTTTCCCGACTCTTTGATATCGAAATTTGGATGGGGGTAATGATCGGCGGTGGAATTGTCTTCTTCTATGCTGGATTAGGTGGAATGAAGGGAATTACATACACACAAGTTGCCCAATACTGTGTGATGGTTTTTGCCTACACGATACCAGTCATTTTTATTTCGATCATTATTACCGGTAATGTAATTCCCCAACTCGGACTGATTGGTAACTATGTAAAGGAGGGAGCCGAAAATTCACAACCTCTCTTAGAAAAAATTAATCAAATTTCAGTCGACTTGGGTTTTCGAGAGTACACTGCGGGCACGGGGAACACGCTCGACCTTTTTTGTATCACCGCAGCACTCATGGTTGGGACTGCGGGTCTGCCCCATGTAATCGTCCGCTTTTTCACAGTAAAAAGTGTCAAAGCAGTTCGAAAGTCGGCCTTTTGGACTTTGAGCTTTATCGCTATTATTTATCTCACTGCCCCGGCACTGGGTATGTTCGCCCGGACTAATTTCATTGAGGAAATCAATGAAAAGAAATACCAGAATGCACCAGAATGGTTCGTAAATTGGGAAAATCAGGGAATGATTGCCTGGGTCGACAAGAATAATGATGGTATCATGCAATACCGGGCCGGTAATGTATTTACAGGGAAACCGACCTTCCACGATACCAACCGCCTTGAGAATGGCCCACGGCTGGTAACCAATGAAATCGACTCCTCGGCGAACGAGGTTTACTACGACAAGGACATCATTGTTCTGGCCAACCCAGAAATGGCAGGACTCCCCAAATGGGTAATTGCATTAGTAATGGCCGGTTGTGTTGCCGCGGCCCTCTCCACTGCCGCCGGATTGCTTCTCGTCCTGTCCACCTCAATTTCCCATGATTTGATGAAAAAGATCATCAAACCTGATATTTCAGATAAGCAGGAAATTCGTTATGCACGGATTGCCTCTTTTGGTGCCTTGGTAATTGCCGCTTACTTTGGAATTAACCCGCCCTCCAGCTTTGTGGCCAAGACAGTGGCATTTGCCTTTGGTCTTGCAGCCTCTTCATTCTTCCCCACGCTCATTATGGGAATTTTCTCCAAGCGTATCAATAAAGAGGGAGCGATTGCAGGAATGATTTCTGGTATTGGATTTACCCTAAGTTATATTATTTACTTTCAGTTCTGGACAGAAAGTAAGGACTACTGGATGGGGATTTCTCCCGAAGGGATTGGTTTTTTAGGAATGATCATTAATTTCGTAGTCGCATTTTTGGTCAGTGCGTTAACCCCCCCTCCCCCGCAAGAAGTTCAGGATATGGTGGAAGAAATCCGTATCCCAAAGGGAAGCGGAGAAGCAACCCATCACTAAAATTTAAGAATTAACTACTCCATTACTGACAATTTTGTACCTCTTAGAAGTTACGGCTTATTCGATCAGTTCTGAATTAAAGGTTACCCTGTAAATCTAAAATGTTTGCCGTTAATTGGTGTTAAATGTTGCAAGCGTAACCCTCGGTAAGAAAATATTATTTACACGAATTCACTTATTATTGCTTTACACGAGTTAGCCCTGCTTCCAGTAATGGTTTTTATACAAGCTCCTTTTAATAAAACCTCAAAGAAAGACGATCATGATCGAAAACAGACGAAAATTCTTAGCCCAGTCCACACTTTTCACCACATTTGCAATTAGCGGTACAAAATCTTCAGGACAGATAATCGGTGCAAATGAACGCATAAATGTAGCGGTTTGTGGTATCAAGGGAAGAGGCACCTCTCATATGGGGGGACACGGAAGGCAAAAAAATGTGACGATTTCTCATTTAGTGGACCCGGATACCCGCTTACATGAAGCCCGTAAAAAATTTATCGTTTCCAAGTTTAAGAATACCCCCGACTGTGTACAGGATGTCAGAGAGGTTTTGGATAATAAGGATGTCGATGTAATTTCCATCGCCACCCCCAATCATTGGCATAGTTTAATGTCCATTTGGGCCTGCCAAGCGGGAAAGGATGTATATGTGGAAAAACCTCTTAGCCATAATCTTTTTGAAGGGAAAAAACTGGTCGAAGCAGCCAAAAAGTACAAGCGAATCGTTCAGCACGGCACCCAAAATCGCTCGCTCAGTAAATGGTCTACTTTAGCCAACGAAATTGCCTCGGGCAAGAGAGGAAAGCTCGAAGTTGCTTTGGGCACCTGCCACAAAAGAAGAAAATCGATTGGCTTTAAAGAAAGCAAAAACCCGCCGAGTGAACTCAACTATGACCTTTGGACTGGACCGGCTCCCCAAGAGAATTATCATGAAAATCTTGTTCATTATAATTGGCACTGGTTTTGGAATTATGGCAACGGAGATATTGGAAATCAAGGTGTTCACCAAATTGATATTGCTCGTTGGATGATCCCGGGAGCAGTCTGGCCCAAGCGAGTATTTAGCGTGGGTGGGCGATTTGGATATAACGATCAAGGGGAAACCGCCAACACTCAACTCGCGATTTTTGATTACGGCGAATCATTGCTCGTCTTTGATGTTCGGGGACTTTCAGGCAAGTCCAACATGGGAGTTTCTAATCATGTTTACTTTGATCAAGATGCCAAGCAAGTGACAACCAAGAGTCACGGTCTTAAAAACATAAAAGACCCGCTCGCAGAACGCGGAAAAGTCGATATTTTTGAAAACTTCATCCAAGCAGTCCGAAATCGAAAGGAAAACCACCTCGATGCCCATGTATTCGAGGGACATGTATCCAGCGGTCTCTGCCATCTGGCGAATCTTTCTTATCGACTGGGTGAAAAATCCGGTTTTAGTAAAAAGAATAAAGCCTTTGGCGAAAATAAAAAGGCCTATGAATATTTAGAACGCATGCAAGACCACTTAAAGGAAAATGGACTGAAACTGGAAGAAACAGATTACATTGTGGGTCGAACCTTACATTTTGACTCCCAAACCGAAACGATTATCGGCGATGATCAAGCAAATGGCATGCTATCACGAATATACCGACCACCCTATGTGGTTCCCGAGAAAGTGTAAGTTCCAAAAACCTCTTACGGTTCAAGCTAAATTCGACTTTTCCAATATTGAGAAATCCCTTCTCAGTTTGTACTATTTTTTTAATTAGGAACGAATTGAAAAGCTTTTATCCTAACTCTATTTTCAACGAAAACTTACTGAGGTAGAAAAAATCATTGTAGGGCATCGAGACGCTACTTATTTTCCACAATCTTGGGTTCCGAATTCCACAGTAGGTAGATAGGAAATTTAATTGACTCTCCCAAATAAGATAAAATCCCCACATCTGACTTCCACCAATTACTAATTGAAAAAACCTCGTTACTCGCTCCTGCAACTTCGACCTTGATACCCGAGTTGGTAAAAATCTTTTCA
>JABGUO010000378.1 GCA_018646565.1 Opitutia bacterium
GCTTAATCAAAATTTCTCGGGGCGATTTAGATTTTTTTACATAATGCCTAAGGTTTGTTTGGCAAAGAGCCATAAGCAAGGAGGCGGGTACTCCCTTTCCGGACACATCTGCCACTGATACAGCAAACTTAGTAGCAGATAATTTATAGAAATCATAAAAATCGCCACTTACCTGAGCAGAAGGAATATATTGAGTGTCAATTTCCAGTCCTTTAAAATAAGGTGATTCTTTGGCGAGGAATAATTCCTGGACATCTCGTGCCAATGTAAGATCTGAGTCCATTCGTGTTTTTTCAACTCGTAAGTTCATTGCGTCGGAATTTTTAATCGCTAACGCGGCCTGTTCGGCAAGAGAGTTGACAAGTGATAGGTCTGTTTCACTAAAGGTTAAACCATTAGCGGGGTTGGCGACTACTAGAACTCCTGAAATTTGATCATCATGTACTAGTGGCGAAAAAATTAGGGATCGTAGAGTAAGCGATGGATCATTGTGCTTTACTACTCTTGGGTCGTTGAGAGCTTGCGGAACATAGACTGACTTTCCTGTTTTTGCCACTTCCCCAATTATGCCCTCCCCTTCTTCCAAAACTTCGGTAGCGAGAATATTCTCCAAAAACCGAGCACGAGTTGTGCTGGTTTCAGTAAGGGAGGATTTAATCTTTCGTTGCGGAGGGAAAAGGCCTTCAGTTGCAACACTTTGCAACTTTCCATTGGGTAGTTTTTCGTAGACACATGCACTGATTGCACCAGTTGTCATCACTGCGGTATGAGCAATTCTTTGATACAGATCTTTTCGGACGACTCCCTCTCCGATAGCCACTGCTAAATTATGCATGAAATCAACTACGATTTCTTTTTCTTGTTGGAGACGAATCTTTTGATCGCTCAGTTCATTGGTTTCAATCTTTGCTTTTTTTCTTGAATAATTCCACGCGAGCAAACCTAAAATAAGTCCCGCCAAAAAATAAAGCAATGAGTTCATAACATGAAGTACTAAGCCGAATCCTCGACTTTCTGTTCAAGGTAATTCACCACGTCTCTGAAGATCCGGGAATTTTTCTGATTTAGATCAAGTAAGGTTTTGTGTGCTCTGTAAATCACCTCAGTACAGGCTTTCTCCTCTTCCGCTTTGACTTGTAGATTCTCAAGGTCATTTGGACTTGAGATGAATTCAGAACTCACTAAAGCAATCTTGTGAATACCAAGATTTTCTACAGTTTCTAAGTTTCTGCCTACAAGATTAAGTAGTGTTAGGCTTCCTCCTTGATTTTCTTTTTTTAACTTTAGTGAAAGTCCAACTAAAATTCCCAAAAATGTACTGTCCATACTAGAACAGTTTTCAAAATCGATTACAAAAAATTTATTACCCTCCTTCACCATTTCATACAGAAAAGAGCGGAGTGGAGCACAATTTAAGTACGAAGCTTTTTCTTTTATACGAACAAAAACTTCTTCGTTTGTTGCACAAACTTGATAAATTGATTCTTTGTTCACACAGGAATAAGGAAAGCAATATTTAAGTTACCTCAGCGAAGGCACACATAAAATGATCGAGAGACATATTGAAAAAACTCATAGTTGATCAAGTGTTTAGTCTCGAAAACTTCAATGCCACTGAGAAGACAACATGAAATAGGATAACCAGTACGCCTTGATTTCAAAAAAATACTAAAAAAATTAATCGTTGGATTTTCCCAGGAAGATTGTTTACAAAAAAGAAGTTCCATAACTTCGTTTGTTGTAAAGGTTTGTCTTATAAAGCTTCCTTAATTGCCTTGAAGTCTGGGAGTTGCTTTGGGTCATCAGAAGACCAAGCAAATGCTATTTCACCTTCCTTGGAAATTACAAAAGCAGATCTTTTACTTACGCCTTTAAAACCGATAAAATCTTCGTACAATATGCCGTATTGATCTGAAACTTCTTTATTGAAGTCACTGAGGAGTGGGAAATTAAGGTTTTCTTTCAAAGCCATTGCTTCCTGTGCAAACGGACTATCCACGCTCAGTCCGTATACTTTAGCGTTTAAGTTTTCATAGGATTTTAGATCGTCTCTAACCGAGCATGCCTCTTCAGTGCAAACACCCGTGAAGGCAAATGGAAAGAAAAGTAAGACTACCGATGATTCTCCTTGGTGCGAACTGAGAGTTACATCGGAAAGACCTTCTGGCGTTTTTGTTTTTAGAGTAAAGTCTGGGGCTTTCGAACCGAGCGATAATGTCATGGCAATTTCTTCAATTTTAGGGTGAATAAATAGACTTAAATTAGGTAACGGACTATACGACGAAAGCAAGAGGAATTCGTGTAGAATAAAAAAGAATTAATATTCTACGCTCGATGATTATGAAATCAGTCCTTATAAATTAAAAACTTTATGAGTGTGAAAGAATTGTTAATAAATACCGAAATAGTAATTGGAGAAGAAGAATTCGCTAAAAAAATCTCCAGTGGACAAAAGTTGAAAATCAAATTTGGAGTGGATCCGACTAGACCCGATCTTACATTTGGTCACTTGGTGGTGTTCAACAAATTAAAGCAGTTTCAGGATGATGGCCATGAAGCAATTTTACTAATCGGAGATTATACTGCAAGGATCGGTGACCCAAGCGGGCGATCGGATTTACGTCCGGAATTAACTGAAAACGAAGTGAACGAGAATGCAAAAACTTATCTAGAGCAAGCTTTTCGAATTATTGATCCCGACAAGACAACGGTAAGAAGGAATAGTGAATGGTTTACCAAAATGAATTTTGCTGAAGCCCTCTCTTTGTCTAGGAAAATGACTGTAGCACGAATGCTTGAACGCGATGATTTTGAGAAAAGGTTTAAAAGTAATCAGCCTATTTCAATGGTGGAATTTATGTATCCATTAATCCAAGGTTATGATTCCGTTGTTTTGGAATCTGATGTGGAGATTGGTGGTTCTGATCAATTATTCAATATGTTGGTGGGTAGAACATTACAAAAAGATAAGGGAGTGGATCCACAAGCCGTTTTAACTATGCCCTTACTGGTTGGATTGGATGGATCCAAAAAGATGTCTAAAAGCTATGATAACTATATTGCATTTAATGATAGTTCAAAAGATATCTTTGGCAAAACGATGTCGATTTCAGATGAAACGATGTGGGACTATTACAAGCTTCTCCTGATAAGGGATACAGAGGAAATTGAAGAGTTAAAAAAGAATCACCCTATGGAAACAAAAAAGAAATTAGCAGAGGAATTAACCGCACTTTTTTATAGTTCTAGGATAGCAGAAAATGAAAGAAACTCTTTTTCTAATGTTTTTACTCAGCGAGAAAATCCGGACGAAATGAATTCCTACTCGATTTCAGAACTACTTCGTTCCGATGAATCACCAAGTGTTTTAAATATTTTGAGTAATTCTAATATTTTTGAATCCAAGGGACAAATTCGACGATTAATTCAGCAGGGAGCAATTAAAATTGATGGACAAAAAGTGATTAAGTCCGAGGATATAATCACTTTGGAAAAAGCAGACTCTGCAGTGGTGGTTAAAGCAGGAAAAAAAATCTTCTTTCGGGTTGTTTCTTAATCTAAAATCTTTTTGAGAAAGGGAGAAGTCATACTCGCATCACAATTTAATATTCCAGAAGTGTTGCCTTTGTAAAGTAATTTTCCTCCATTCTGACCCCCAGTTGGTCCAAGTTCGAAAAGAAAATCTGCCTCTGCTACTATGTCGGTATCGTGTTCAATTACAATCACGGTGTTTCCTTCATCAACTAAGCGATGAAGTAGCAATATCAGTTTTTTACAGTCTAATGTATGCAGCCCAATCGTTGGCTCTTCGAGTATATAAAGCGTTGGTTTACTTTTCCTTAGGTTTTTATGCTTTTGCTTATCTATACCATGAGCTAATTCGGCCGCTAATTTTAATCTTTGTGCTTCTCCTCCGGATAATGTTGGAGAAATTTGACCAAGTTTAATATATCCCAGTCCAGTTTCAATCATAAGTGAAAACGTTTGATGAAGGTAGTTATCGAACTTAAAAAATTCAGCCGCTTCTTCAAATGTAAAATCTAGGATATCTGATATATTCTTACCTTTCCAAAATAATCCAAGTATTTCTTCTTTGTATCGTTTACCATTACACTCTGAGCATTTCACAAATGAATTGGGTAAGAAGCTCATTTCCACTTTTATTTTACCTGCTCCTTTACAAACCTCACATCTACCTCCTTTTACATTAAATGAAAAATGCCCAGGTGGATACCCTTTTGCTTTTGCTTCTGGTAATAATGATATCATTGTACGTATTTTATCCCATACGCCCAAATAGGTCGCGGGAGTAGACCGCGGAGTTTTCCCGATTGGGCTCTGGGTCACTTCAATTGCTTTATTAAAAATATTTCCGTTTTTAATTCTTCCATTAACCAAAATTAAATCAGTTGAATTTTCTAAAATTGCCTGCTTTATTGCTTGGAAGAGAAAGCCTCTCACAAAGCTCGATTTTCCTGATCCAGAAACTCCGCAACACACCGATAATCTTTCCGTAGGAATTTCGATAGAGAAATTGATAAGATTTCTAAAATTAACTTTTTCTACTTTGAGCCAGTTCTTATTTTTTAAATAATTAACTTTTGATCTTAGTTTTCGCCATTTGCCAAGCATTGGATGTACGATACCTTCTCGCATATAATGAGCAGTTGAGGACCCTTCTATTTTCGATACCTCGGCTGGTTTTCCTTCTCCGACAATTTTGCCACCCTCTCGTCCTGCTTCAGGTCCAATATCAATTAGGTAATCCGCTTGCTGAATTGTTTCCGGATCGTGTTCGACCACGAGCAATGAGTTTCCACGAGATTGTAAATTCCGTAAGGAATGTAACAGTTTTTGGTTGTCTTTGGGATGTAACCCAATTGATGGCTCGTCCAAAACATATAAAACCCCTGAAAGATTTGATCCAAGTTGAGCAGCTAATCTAATTCTTTGTGCCTCCCCTCCCGACAAAGAGGCCGTTTCCCGGCTAAGAGAGAGGTAATCTAGTCCGACTCGGGTCATGAATTTTAGTCTTTCTATTATTTCTGGTATAATCGCATTGGCAACTGACTTCAGTCGTTGTGGGAGTTGTACATTATTTAGAAATACTATAATTTCGTTAGGGGTGAGTTCGAGTAAATGTGGGAAAGATATTTTCTTTTTTTCAGCTCCATATAAAACTACATTCCGACTGATTACATTGAGTCGTTCTCCTTTGCAGTCTTTGCATTTTTCTCCATCCTCCATTTTCCACCAATTACCAGTTGCTGGTAAATCGTCTTTCATCCATTGGAAAATTTTACCATAGCCCTTACAAAATGGACACCACCCTCTCGCGGAATTCCACGATAATAAACTTGGTTCTAATTCGGGGTAAGATTCACCGTTGGATGCATCCACACGAGAGGTCGAATACCAAATACTTGTTTCGTCATTTAATGAAGCAACAAGGCTTCTACCATTTCCCATCTGAAGAGAGTGATGTACGCTTTGTCGAATCGTATTTCGATCAGGAATAGAATTCCATTCTTCCAATAGAACTTCAACATCATGCAGGCGGTATCTATCCAATCCTTCAAACCCGTTTGTATGTAGAAACTGGCCGTCACATCTTACAAAATCATATCCTTTTTCTCTCGCCCAATTTACGATTGGCTTATGATGCCCCTTTCTGCTCGTAATTAATGGAGCTAAAAGAAAAAGGGGTGCCTTCTTTGTCGGTTTTTTAAGCCGTATAATTTTTTCAATTTGATCCGCGATTTCAGTTTCACTTGCTATGGATAAAGGATTGCCATCTTGAACGCTTAATTGCGTTCCAACTCGGGCATATAATAATCTAAGAAATTGTGCTACTTCAGTAATCGAACCAACTGTGGATTTCTTTGTCCCTCTGGTAACTCTTTGCTCAATTGCGACTGTGGGGGAAATTCCAGATATTCGATCCACTGCAGGCTTACCAAGTTGTTCGACAAATTGTCGAGCATAGGAGGACATCGACTCCATAAATCTTCGTTGCCCTTCTGCAAAAATAACATCGAATGCGAGTGAGGATTTTCCTGAGCCTGAGGGGCCAGTAATTACAACAAATTGATTAGTGGGGATTTGAAGAGATATATTTTGAAGATTATTTTCTCGTGCACCTTCAATTTCTAGAAAATTACAAGACTTCCTTGTTTTAATCCTCTTTTCTTGAATCGATCTTAGTTTTACTTTCGTTTTCTTTTTTAAGAGAGAACCTGTAGGCGTATTAAGTTTTGATAATTTTGCGGGAGTTGAAGAGGCAATCATCTGCCCTCCTTGCTTTCCGGAACCTGGCCCCATTTCTAATATCCAGTCCGCTTGTGCTAGAACGTGGGTATGGTGTTCAACAATGAGAAGACTATGCCCGCTTTCCACGATTTCCTGAAGGCTTTTCATGAGTTGTTTTACATCCTCCAGGTGTAGACCGGTAGTGGGTTCGTCAATGATGAGTAAAGAAGGGAGAACTCCCTTCTTTAATGTTGTCATATATTTAACTAACTTTAAACGCTGGGATTCTCCTCCTGAGAGGGTATTTAATGGTTGGCCCAGAGTTAAGTACCCTAGACCAACTTTTTTTAATGAACTTAATTTTCGTTTGGTTTTGGGAAAGTGTTCAAAGCGTATAACTGCGTCTTCTATTGTTAAATTTAATGTTTCCAAAACATTTAATCCATCTAGTTGTACCGTTAGGATTTCCTCTTTAAACCGTTTGCCATGGCAATGACTGCATGGGATTTGAACATCTGATAGAAATTGCATTTCGACTATTTCATACCCAAGGCCGGCACATACTTCACATCTTCCATTACCGGCATTAAACGAGAAATCGCTTGCGGAGAAGCCAAGTCTTTTTGCTGATTCTGTTCTTCCAAAAGCTTCTTTGATGGGGCTCCAAGCGTCGGAATATAAAACAGGGTTTGATCTGGGTGACCGCACCACTGAACTTTGGTCAATTACAACAACCTCATCAAA
>JABGUO010000379.1 GCA_018646565.1 Opitutia bacterium
CTCTTTACGCAGGCTCTCCGAAAACCGCCCTTCAATGCTTCCAATGGACTTCCGCTAGTACTCATGTATATAACATTCGCTATCGAATCTGACTCTCTTGCACAACCTTATTCTAAACTAAGCTGTTCATTTTCCCACAAATTTGCCTTACTCAATAATTCATTCGTTTGATCGGATTTAAAATCTAACTTCTCAATCAAAAAGCGCATAAAATCGGGGGCAATATCCGCTTCGAAAATAGGACCTTCATTTAAGTAGCCAAACCTCCTTGCATGAAGTGCCTGACGATCCATGCCCAGTTTATCCATCCACGACGGATTCCAACCCGATTCGCAGAAATTTAAATAATAAGATTCATCATGCCCGTATAATTTCTCTCCCACCAAGGGAAAGCCAATAGATTGTGCATGAACTCGAATTTGATGCTTTCTTCCCGTTTTGGTTACTACCGAAACAAAAGTGTACCCCTCCGCACAATGTAGCGGACAAAAACGAGTCTCTGCTTTTTTCGAGGTTCTACTCTTTGCGGTCACTCGTTGTTTAACAAAGACCCTGCTATCCGGGTCGTTTCCAACAAAACCAGAGACCTGTACCTCCTCCTTCATTTCCCCCTCCACAATCCCTAAGTAAGTCCTCTTTACTTTTTTTTCCTCCAATGCCTTTTGCCACTGCCGCCCTGCAGCTTTAGTTTTCGCCATTACCACCACTCCGCTTGTCTCTCGATCCAATCTCCCCACCAAAAAGATTGTATCAATTCCTAACAACTCTCTTGTTGCTCCCACCAAACTTGACCAGGGACCGGATTTCGAGGGATGACAAACAAACCACCCCGGTTTATTGACTACTACAATATCCTCATCCTCAAAGAGGATAGATTCTCGAAGGAGTTCTTCGGTGATTAATGGTGCATCTTTATTTTGTGTGGAAAATTTCATTTAAAATATATTTTAGATAATAAAATCATGGAAAATGGAGGGGATTAAAAAAAAAGGGAAACTTTTATTGGAAATAACAATTCCGGTGTGCCAAGTTAGAGTTGTCCCAAATGGACAATTAAAACTCATTAACCAAAAAACATAACGCATATGAAGAACAATCTGATTCTCTCCGGTCTCCACTTCGATCTCAAAGACGGCCACAAAAGCCTCGTCTCAGAAAAAATGGAAAAGATCTTTAAACACGAGGAGAAAATCATCCGTGCCCGAGTTGAATTGGAGCATGACTCTAAATCTTCTTCTCACAAAGACGAGTTTATTGCGAAAGGTCACCTCGAACTCAAAGGAACAACGATTACAATTTCAACCGCGAGCGATAATATTAACAAATCAATCGACGACCTGATTGAAAAACTAGATAGGGGATTACGAAGACGCTCTCGCCTACTACGGGTCAAACGAAAGCAAAGCTCGCTTCACGATCTTCGTGATGCTGCCTGACCTTTTGAATTCACTTTACCCCATAATACGTCCGACATTTATTTGTCGGACGTTTTTTTTGGCCGCAAACTTACCACAACAATTGAATACTATTAACAACTAGGCACAATAATAGGGCTGCACATGCACCACGATCATTCGTAATGGGTCCACATCCTGAGGACCAGTACCGTCTTACCTTCTTTATCCACTTCGTAAACCAGGCGGTGCTGAATATTAATTCGTCTCGAATAAAATCCCTGCAGGTCTCCCTTTAAGCTTTCAAAAGAGGGTGGATTTTGAAAAGGATCCACTCCCAAAATGGCTATCAGTTTCTGGGCGGATTCTTTTAAATGACTCTTAGCTATTTTCTTGGCATCCCTTTGAACATGTCGGGAAAAAACAACCCTGTAACCACTCACCAGGCAAGCTCGTCACTGGCTTGTTCAATCCCTTCCTCACTTGCCTGTTTGATCGAGTCGACCATGCCGGGAATGGCCTGAAGATGAAGAGTCTCCTGGATCGCCCGCCAATCACTCTCCGAAAGCAAAACCGCATTGGAGCGCTTCCCGGTAATTTGAATAGGCTGATGAGAATCATTAGCCTCATCAATTAAGGAATATAGATTCTTTCTAGCCTGAGTTGCGGAAATCGTGGTCACTCCTAGAGCGTACGCAATTACGCACGCATTGTCAAATTAGATTACCTAAGTTTCGAAACTACGCGGTCGGCGATTGTCTCTAGAGGAGCCAATCTTCCAATTCCTTGATACCCGCAGGCAAGTTCACCGACTACTGGTTCGATGATTTCCACTCCCCTGCCCTTTACAATTTCCAGATTCTTTTGCACCGCTTCATGCTCGTACATTTTTCCATTCATTGCCGGGGCAAGGATAACCGGTGCCTTCGTCGCTAAATAAATCGCACCCAATAAATCGGGGGCTAAACCATTGGCATAGTTCCCAACTTGTTGGGCAGTGGCGGGGGCGACCAGGAACAGATCGATCTTGTCCGCCAATTCGATATGCCCCGGTTGCCAGCCTTCCTCGTCCCAGAAGGAGGAAAGAACTGGATTGCGGGAAAGTGTACCCAAAGTTAGAGCAGATATGAATTGGGTTGCAGATTCCGTCATCACCACATGCACATCTGCCCCAGACTTCCGTAACACACTTGTTAA